>JAJYUU010000281.1 GCA_021792405.1 Actinomycetes bacterium | reverse complement strand
CGGAACGCGAGCCGTGGGTAGGAGGACTTCGTTGGCCATCCCCGGAGGTGACCATGGCCAGATCGAGACCAGCGCCCGCGCCGCTGCGACCGGCTGCCGCTGGCGGACCGCCTTCGTGGGTGGAACCCGAATTGGCCACGCTGACGAAGGACCGGTTCTCTGACCCGGCGTGGATCTTCGAGAGGAAGCTAGACGGGCAGCGCTGCCTGGCTTTCGCCGGCCCCGGCGGCATTCACCTGATGAGCCGGAGTCGCAGGGAGATCACTACGACCTTCCCGGAAGTCGCAGCTGCTCTGGCGGCCGCGCGCAGCGGTGATCTCGTCGTGGACGGTGAGATCGTGGCGTTCGACGGGACGCGGACGCGGTTTGAGAAACTGCAGCTCCGCCTTGGCGTAGCTGCCCCGTCCGCGGCGCTGCTACGCGAGATTCCCGTGTTCTACTTCGTCTTCGACGTGATGTACGCCGCCGGGCGCGATGTCCGGCCGCTGCCGTTGCTGGAGCGGAAGGCGCTGCTGGCCCGCAGCCTCAGGTTCGGTGATCCGCTGCGGTTCACCGAGCATCGTGAGCGCGACGGCGAGGCCTTCTTCGTGCAGGCCTGCCGCGATGGCTGGGAGGGCTTGATCGCCAAGCGCGCCGACGCGCCGTACCGCAGCGGCCGGAGCCGCGACTGGCTGAAGTTCAAATGCGTCAGCGAGCAGGAGTTCGTGATCGGCGGGTATACCGACCCGCAGCGCTCCCGAGCCGGGTTCGGCGCCCTGCTGCTCGGCTACTACGACGCCGATCACGAGCTGGTATACGCCGGGAAGGTCGGCACCGGCTTCAGCGCCAAGACACTGCACAGCCTGCATGACAGGCTGGCCACGTTGGAGCTAGCAGAACCGGCCTTCCGCAAGGGCCCGCTGCCCGGCCGCCGGGGCGTGCACTGGGTGCGGCCCGAGCTGGTCGCGCAGATTGGCTTCACCGAGTGGACCCGCAGCGGGGAGCTTCGCCATCCGCGGTTCACTGGCCTGCGAGACGACAAGGATCCCGCCGATGTGGTCAGGGAAGTTGCCGTGGCCAGGCCGCAGAGCTGACCAGAGGGGTCATGACCTGGGTTGCGCAGCGAGGCCGGGGAGAGCAACGGCTGGAAGCCGCGGAGACCGGCACCAGGCCGCCGGCCTTGAGCGCTGGCTCCAGGACGTGGAAACCGGATTCGAAGACCGGATTCTCCCTGTCACCATCGAGGTCGCGGCAGGCTGGGGCCGCCTGCGGCACGCCCAGCCTCTCCCGGTGACTGACGCGCTCATCGCGGCAACAGCCCGGGTGCACGGCGTGACGGTGGTCACCCGCAATGTCGATGACTTCGAGCCGGCCGGAGTCCAGGTATTCAACCCCTTCATCGGCTAAGCCGCAAGCGCTGAGCCCGGCGGCGGCACTGGCCTGACCCGTCCCTCCCTCAATTGAGGTAACCGGGACTCCGCCAACGGAGTTATCCAAAAGTCAGTCGTTCGTACGGCGACATCCGCTTCAGGGTCTTTCTAGTCTACTGTCCGTATGACGCCGCTTACGAGAATGACACCATTTGCCCGCACGCTCGCATTGTCTGCCGCGCTGCTTGCGGCGGGCGGCCTGCTGAGCGTAGGCCTGCCTGCGGTGAGGTCCGCGGCCGCGGCCACCACTAGGTCCGCGGTCACCACGACGCTGTGTAACTCGCAGACCGCTCACGTCGACGGCAGTGCCTACACGGTCGAGAACAACGAGTGGGGCTCAAGCGAGCCTGAATGCATCAGCACCGATGGCAGCACCGGTTTCACGGTGGCGAACTCCTCGATCGCGAACTCAACCTACGGCGCGCCCGGCGGCTACGCGGCCATCTACCGGGGCTGCCACTGGGGCGCGTGCACGCCCGGCAGCGGCCTGCCGATCCAGGTCTCGAAGATCCGCGCCGGCACGGTCACGACGAGTTGGAGCACCGCCCAGCCCGGCGGCAGCAGCGACTATGACGTGGCCTATGACATCTGGTTCAACCAGACGCCCACTACCAGCGGCCAGCCCAACGGCACCGAACTGATGATCTGGCTGAACCACCACGGCCCCGTGCAGCCCTTCGGGTCGGAGGTTGCCCGCAACGTCGGCATCGGCGGCCGCGGCTACAACGTATGGTTCGGCAACCAGGGCTGGAACACCGTCTCCTACACGATGACTACCGGTACCACCTCGGTCAGCAACCTGGACCTGCAGCCCCTGATCGCCGACGCGGTACGCCGCGGCTACATCAGCCCTTCGTGGTACCTGATCGACGTGGAGGCGGGTTTCGAGTTGTGGCACGGCGGCGCGGGCCTGGCGACCAAATCGTTCTCGGTCAAGGCGGCCGGCGGCGCGGCCGTCGCCAGTCCGCGCCCGGCGACTCCGGCTCCGCCGGCGACCGGTCCTAGCCCGGCCAGTCCGGCTCCGCCGGCGACCGGTCCTAGCCCGGCGAGTCCGGTCCCGTCCCCGTCCTCAGGTAGCTCGTCCCCTGACATGTCCCTGCAAGCGATCTCGCCCAACGCCCCGGCACCGGGCACATCAACGAACGTCACGGTGGATTTCAAGAACAATGGTCCGGCCATGGCCGCCGGCCTGACGCTGGTCACCGAGGTGCTTAACTCAGCCGGGACTGTCGTCGGCTCACAATCGCAGCCGGGCCAGAATGTCGCGCCCCAGCAGACGCTCAACGAGTCTTATGGCTGGACGGCTGCACAGGCCGGAACCTACACCATCGAGGGACTCGTGCGGGACTCCGCCGGCGAAACGCTCGAGCGCGCGCAGGTCGGAACCGTTACGGTGCAGTGAACCGGGTACCGGTCCGCTTACGGAGCGGCCAGCCGCACGCTGCACTAGCATTCGGTGCATGACGGGCCCGACGCCTTATTTCCACTTTCCCGGCACTGCTCGGCAGGCCCTGACCAGCTATGGTGACGTCTTCGGCTGCGCAGTTCAGCTGCATACCTTTGCCGAGTTCAACCGCTCCGACGGCCCAGCCGACGCCATTGCGCACGGCGGCCTGGTCGGCGGACCTGTCTCGCTGTTCGGTTCCGACGTGGCCGGGGCCGAGCCGCCGTTCCGAGCCGAAGGCCTAATGCTGGCCCTGCTGGGCACTGCCGCTCCGGCGACGCTGCGCACCTGGTTTTCCCGTCTCAGCGAGGGCGGCCGGATCGTGGACGACTTGCAGCGGCGGCCGTGGGGGGACTCCGACGGGCAGGTCATCGACCGTTACGGTGTGCACTGGCTTATCGGGTTCGAGGGCGACGAGAGCAGCTGACGGCCTGAGCGTGCTGATATGCTCGCGGGACGAGGAGGCCATGTCCGCACCAGACACATGCCGAGCGGCCTACTTGATGATCTGGATGTCGCAGCGTGTTCTCGGTGCGGCTGAGATGCGTTCGTCGCCCGTGACGAGGACGGCGCCGGTCAGCTCCGCCAGAGCCACATAGGCGGCATCGTACGATGTGAGCTTGTCGCGCAGTTCCCACATGCGGGGGAGTAGGGGCGACATGTGCCATCGGTCGACGGGAAGTACCATCAAGTCGACGATGAGGTCTGCCGC
>JAJYUU010000280.1 GCA_021792405.1 Actinomycetes bacterium | reverse complement strand
TCACGGCGTAGGCACTCCGGACTTCAGTATCGGATCCCGCAACAGGTCCGCAACGACTATCTGGAACGCCAGCTCACGGCATGAATTAACCACAAATACGCTGTCCGAAATGTTCGGGGCAGATCACTCCCACAGCAGGTCCCGGAAAGCCCAGGGACAAGGCCTGACGCCAGCCAGCAGAACGCAGGCGTGAGCAATTCATAAACCCGCGACCCCCATAACGCAAGACATAACTGTCAGTAATCACGCGGGTTAAGTTCTGGTGCTCAATTTCCTGCTATGGGTATTCCCAGCCGTTACCCGCCCTGCTAGCGTCCTCGGCTGACCGCTTAACGCCTTCGTCAGCGTGAATCGGACAGAGGGGAAGGCACATGGCTAAATGCTCCGCTGCGGTGAGAACGGCTTGTCGGCCCGCGGCCGTGCTCGCCGCCGTCGCGCTGGCATGCGGCGTCTTCGCGCCGGCCGCATCGGCTTCGGCCGGGCCGGCATCTCACGCGCCGGCTGCAGAGGCACCAGCCCGCCCGCGCGCGGTCCTGGCGCCGGTCATGAGCGCCGGCGAGCGCGCCTTCACCGGCTCGCGTGCCGGGCGGGCGCTTCAGGCCGCCGAGGCAACGGCCCGGTCCACGGCGATGGCCGCGCGCCGGCCGGTCACCATCGCCTCGGCGACCACTGCAACCTCCACCCTGGTCGCTGAGCCCGACGGCCAGTTCCAGGAGACCAGCAGCCTGCAGCCGGCGCGGTTCCGGCGCAACGGCTCGTGGGTCACCATCAACACCAGCCTCCGCCACGGGCCTGGCGGCACCTGGGTCCCGGCCGCGGTTCCCTCCGGTGTCGTGCTGTCCGGCGGCGGATCCGGCCCGGCCGCCACGCTCACCTCCCCGGCTGGCCGCCGCGCGTCCCTGCGATTCCCCGGCCCGCTCGGCGCGCCCCTCATCTCCGGGAGCACCGCGACCTACCGCACGGCCGACGGTCAGACGCTCCGGCTCACCGTCAGCCCGCAGGGCGGTGTCACCGAGGCCGTCACAGCGCCCGGCCGCGCCGAACTGCCCATCCGCCACCTGCGCCCTGGCCTCACCATCAGCGCCGCGCTCGCCCGGCCGCTGGCCGGCACCTGGTCCACAGCGCCCGCCCGGCATCCGGCATTCGACGTCACCACCCCGGTGACAGTGCCCGCCGGCGGGACCCGCGCTGCCGCGGCGGCTGGCGGCACCCAGGTCGCGGTGACCGTCACCCCGGCCAGCCTGCCAGCCTGCACCAGCAACGGCCAGGGCCAGGCCTGCGACAACAACGCCAGCGGCCACTGGACCGAGATCGAGGAATGGGCCCCTTCGTCCGGCTTGTACGACGTGGCGAACGCCAACGGCTACGGCGAGGGGATCGGCGACGACGTCTACAGCTGCGCGGCCTGCATCGGCCGGGCCTACTTCGCGATCCCGCTGAATGAGCTCAACGGCAACATGATCGTCTCCTCGGCAACCCTGTATGACACCGAGACCTACGGCTCCGACTTCGGCTGCAACGACCCCTGGTCGGCGCGGCTGTTCTGGACCGGCACGATCAGCGGTTCCACCACCTGGGCCAACCCGCCCAACGACATTCAGACCGTGGGAACCGACCGCACCATCACCCCGTCCTACAACCCCAACGGCGGCGGCTGCCCCAAGGACCTGTCCTTCAGCTTCAACGTCACCAGCGAAATGCAAGACGCCACGGCCGGCGGCTGGGCCAACTGGACCGTCAAGATCGACGGCGACGAGGCGGCCGGCGGAGGCTACCCCACCAGCTGCACCGGCGGCGACAACGGCATAATGAACGGCCTGAGCAACGCCGGATACAACTGCGGCTGGATGCAGGTCAGCGACAACCCCGAGATCATCACCAACTACGACCTGACCCCGCCCGAGGCCAGCAACCCCGAAGAAAGCCCTGAGCCAGTCGACTATCCCGGCCACGGCGACTATGGCTGCGCCAGCACGACTCCCTACGCGGACGGGAGTTCGGAACAGCTGTCCGCCCAGGTGTACGGCAACTGGAGCTCCGAGCCCGTCAAGGGCGATTTCAGCATGACTGACTACCTGGGCAGCAACGTCAGCCTGCCTGACAGCGGCTGGGCTCCTTCGGCGGAGACACTCGATACCACCGCCTCCGACGGAGACCGGGTCAGCATCCAGGCCACCGGCCTGATCAGCGGCGACGAGTACCGCTGGAAGGTGTACAGCGAGACCGACGGCGCGGCCTGGGGCGAAAACGGATTCACCTCCGAGGGACCCAACGCCAGCAACAACTCTCCCGCCTGCAACTTCATCGTCGACACCGCCGCACCTCAGATCCCCGCGGTGACCAGCGACACGGTCAACGCCAACGGCTCGGTCACCCTCACCCTGCTCGACAGCCAGAACCCGAACACCGCATGCGGCATCACCCCGACATGCTTCCAAAGCGGCATCTACGACTTCGAGTACTCGCTCAACAGCAACCAGTTCCCCGCGGCCAGCACCAGCACCGCGCTAGCCTCCGGATTCAGCTCCGCCAGCCCGTTTCCCGTCAACTACACCGGCCCGATCGTGTCCTCCATCCAGGCAGCCGGCGCCGCCATGTGCCTGGACGACCCGGGCGGCTCTACCACCGCCGGCACCCCGGTCGACATCTCCGGCTGCAACGGCAGCGCCCAGCAGGACTGGACCTACGACGCCTCCACCAGGGAACTCCAGGTCGCCGGCATGTTCGCCGGCACGGCGGGGAACGGCACAACCGCGGGCACGCTGGTCGAGCTGGAACCCTGCTCGACCGGCACCGCCGGCGAGACCTGGGACCAGGGAACCGGCGGCGAGCTGGTCAACGTCAACTCCGGCGACTGCCTGAACGACCCCAGCAACGCCACAACGCCCGGCACCCAGCAGCTCATCTGGACGTGCGCCGCCACAGGCAACGAGGACTACGGCAACGCCACCGCCACGATCACCATCAGCCCTGCGCACTGGGGCACCAACACCGTCTACATCCAGGCGCAGACCACCGCCGGCGTGCCCGCCGCCACCTATTACGCCTACACCTTCTACGTCCCGTCCACCGCAACAGCGGTCCCCGGCGACGTCACCGGCGACGGCATCCCCGACCTGCTGGCCACCACCACCGGCGGCGGCCTGTACGTCTACCCCGGCATGTCCGGCGGCGACTCGCTGTCGGCGCCACAGCAGGCCAGCGCCGCCGGCGGCAGCCCGGACAGCGGCTCAGACTGGAACGACTACCTCATCACCCACCGCGGATCGCTCACCGGCCAGAGCACCGACGACCTGTACGCCTACAACACCAAGACTGGCCGTATGTACGAGTACACCAACGCTGACCAGACGGCTGGCGCCTTCCCAGGAACGCTCCCCTACAACGACCCCGGAAACACCCAACCGATCCTCAAGCCCACCGCCGCGGCCTTCGGCAGCGGCTACGACGGCTGAGGTGCCCCGAACTTTCCGGACAGTCCATCCATTAGGATGGGCGGACTGGAAAGAGAACAAATTGCCACGTGTCAACAAGAGCTTCTCGCCGGAATTCAAGGACGAAGCCGTGAAGATGGTGATT
>JAJYUU010000126.1 GCA_021792405.1 Actinomycetes bacterium | reverse complement strand
ACGCGCCTCATCAGCCGGCGCCCGCGCCTCATCCACGACACTCAGCATGCACCGATCCTGGCCGATCAGGACGGCCAGATCACGCCACCACGCCGCGATTCATCACAGCCCGCCGCTGTAGTACTAGCTGGGGAGATTCACCACCGCGGATTGCGGTACGTCTGCATGGACAAATTATGTGTCAATGGGCAGTTTGCTGACGAGGCCTCAGGGCCGGGGTTGTGGCGACCAGAATGGTCAGTCACTTGCCGCGCCGCCGGGGTGTTGACGGCCTGAGTTTGTGAGCATCCAGGGGCAGGGTTCGGCCACGCTCTTTCTTCATGTTCCTGTCTGGCTGTGTTGGCGCGGGCCAGGATCTTGCCGTCCCTGTTGAACGTGAGGGATCCCTCCTCGCCTCGTTTAGCGCCGATCGCGAGAAGGGATCCGTGGGCGGTGTTGTCGCCTGTGGTCATGGTATGGCCGTGCCCGCTGACCGTCGATGCTTACGTGGCGGCGGGCCGGGAGGTGGAGTTCCCGCGCCCGGACTGTCCGGTGTGCGCCGGGCCGCTGGTGTTCTGGTCGGGTTACCGGCGTGATGTCCGGGCCGCGGGACGCTGCCGGAAGATGTTCGTGCCGCGGTTGCGGTGCTCATCGTGCCGGGTCACGCATGCGCGGCGGCCGGCGACGGCGCCTCAAAATCGCGGCTACCTGGCCCTGGGCCGATGCCATCGCCGCCGCGTGGATCAGGATCACCGCCCTGCCGCAGGCCCCCTGACCAGCACCAAACCGTCCCGTCGATCAGGAAAGGCACACCAGGGGCCTGTGGAAACCCCGGCCCCCGGCCCGGCAGCCGGGCTCCTTGTCATACCCCGACCCTAAAATCAAGATCCACAAAGCGTCTCAGCGCGGTGCCCCGACCCATGCCAAGCCCGCGTGAATGATCAGGGCTAGTGCCGGTTCTATAGGACCGCGCTTGACGGTCTGCTGCGGCGCATCAACGCCTACCTGACGCGCTGGGCGCAACGGAAGTACAAGCGGCTGCGACCGTTCAAGAAGGCCCGGAGATGGTGGTACGCGCTGATCCAAAGGCAGCCACGCATGCTCGCCCACTGGGCGTGGGCGCACGAGTTCTGACCAGATCAGGGATGGGACGAGCGGAGTGAAGGCAGACTTTCTCGCTCCGTTCTGTGGGAGCCCGGTGGGTGAGATTCCCCAGGGCCCACCCGGCGGGGAGAGCCATGTCACGACCATGCTTTCCCGGTTGACAAGGTTCTGCGGCGTTTGGCAGCATGAGCGGGGATGAGCGATCCCGCAAGTCCTGACTTTCATACATCCTTCCATCTGAAACAATGACTCGTTCAATGGGAATTATGACTCTGCGCCATCATCGTGAATTAAGCATGACCGGGCGACCGGCCGTGGTCATCCTGGATGCGCCCGGTGGAGGGTACCTAGAACGTCCAGACATCGAAACAGACCTGTTGAACGGCATCGCCGAGACACGTCTGGAAGTCATCGCCCCGGCCGGACGCGAGCGACTGCTTCGGCTTGACGCCGACTACGTCATCTTGTGGCACCGGGTCGGCTTGGATGCCGAGTTCTTTGAAACCGCCAAGCGCTGCCGTGCGGTGGTCTGCGCCAGCGTGGGCTATGATCACGTCGATGTAGCGGCGGCGGGCACTGCCGCAGTCCCTCTATTCCACGTCCCCGACTACGGAACCGAGGAAGTCGCCGACCACACGCTGGCTTTGGCCCTGGCACTCGCCCGCGCCCTACCCCGGCTGCGGGAGCATACGCTGGAGGGCGGCTGGGACTGGCGGGCGATCGGCGCGACACGGCGACTGCGTGGGCAGGTGTGGGGCATAATCGGACTGGGTCGGATCGGGACGGCGGTGCTGCGCCGCGCCGAGGCGTTCGGAATTCATTGCGTCTTCTATGATCCCTATGCACACCCTGGCATACAGAAAGGGTTGGGCATCCAGCGTTTCCCCGACTTAGCTGGGTTGCTCGAAGTAGCAGATATCGTCTCCGTCCACGTCCCGCTTACCGACGACACCAGGCACCTGCTCGGCGCGGACGAGTTCGGCCGGATGAAGCCCGGCTCCATGCTGATCAACACCGCGCGAGGCGCGATCGTCGACATTGACGCCCTCCGGTCGGCTCTCGACGCGTGCCGGCCGGGTCTTGTGGGCTTGGATGTGGTGGAAGGGGAACCAGTGCTCCCGTTGTGGCTGCGCCAGCACCCGCAAGCATTGGTGACGCCGCACGCGGCCTTCTACTCGGTGGAATCCCTCGTCGAATTGCGGACTCGGGCCGCCAAGGCGGTGGCGCAGCTCATTACCGGACAGCTGGTCACCTCCGCGTTTCCGATCGAGACACGGCCGCATTCACCCGATCCGCGAATCGTCCCCGCCGAATGGAGTTCTCGATGAGCATCCTCGCCCAGTCACAACCGCCGACCCGCGAACAATGGACTGACTGGAAGTGGCAGCAGCGCAACGCTGTGCGCTCGGCGCGGCACCTCCAGGAACACTTCCCGAACTGCGACCAGGAACTGCTGGACCGCGTCGAGCAACACACCAAGACATTCCGGTTCCAGGTGACGCCCTACTTCCTGAATCTCATCGGCACCGAGCCGATCACCCGCAATCCGGTGCACGACGACCCGCTGTGGCGGCAGGTCGTCCCGCCGGAGATCACCGGCTCGCGTGACGCGTTCGAGTATGACGGCGAGACGGAGAACTGGGAACTGGAAAACGAGATGGTTACGCCCATCGCGCAGCACAAGTACGACAACAGGATAATCGTTCGCCACGCGAACGTCTGCCACGCGTACTGCCAGTTCTGCTATGAGGCGCTGCGAACGCTCGAAAAGGACTCCACCAAGGTGGCGTTCGAACTCAAGCACTGGGCGGCCACACTCGACTTCCTACGAGCCAATTCCGCGATCGAGGAGGTCATCCTCAGCGGTGGCGAGCCGCTGATGCACAGCGACGAGCAGCTCGACAATCTCATGGCCGAGCTCCGCGCGGCGCGGCCCGATATCCTCCTGCGAATTCACACCCGCGCCCTCACGTTCAATCCGTTCCGGATCAGTCACGAGCTTGTCGACACCCTGAAGCGGCATGAGGTGGTCTGCGTCGGCCTGCACGTAACCTGCTCGCGCGAACTCACCCCCGAGTTTGATGCGGCGCTACGGCAGATTCAGACGGCGGTGCCGATCATCTTCGCTAACGTGCCTCTGCTCGCGGGAGTGAACGACAACCTAGACGCCCTGCGCGAGTTGTGCATGGGCCTGTATCGGCGCGGGGTGCACGCCGGTTACCTCTACCACTTCATGCCGCACACCCTAGGTTCCGCCTCGTTCCGGATCCCGATCCGCCGCGGCGTCGAGTTGATGCGAGAACTGAGGCGGCATATCTCTAACCCAGCGGTCCCTGAATATGTGCTGCCGCACGCCAGTGGGAAGTATACCGTACCGCTCTACCTGTCGCCCGACGAATTGCCCTGCCACGTAACCGGCAGCGATGGTCTGCGAATGCTTGAGTTCGTGAACTGGCAGGGCGACCGCGTCCAGTACCCAGATCCCGAAACCGGCTCTCATTAGATGAACGAGACGATCTCGGCTGACCGTGCGGCCGCAGCGCGGCTGGAGAAGACCGTCAGCGGATCGGCGATCCGGCACAACATGGGGATACTGCGCAAGGTCGGCGGCGGACGCCGGATCATGGCCGTCGTCAAGGGAGACGCGTACGGCCTCGGCGCGCCGGCGATCAGCCGCGTGGTCCTGGCGGCGGGAGCGGATGCGCTAGCGGTCGACACCGTCGCCGAGGGTGTCGAGCTGCGCGAGCACAGGGTAGCCGGGCCGGTCGTCGTCATGGACGCCGATGTCGACGAGAACGCCGCTGCCTGCGTCATCCACCGGCTGACGCCGGCCGTGGCTAACCTGGCACAGGTTCGGCGGCATGCTGCGGCCGCCTCGGGCCGCCGCACTACCGTCTGGCTCCGCACGAACATCGGCTTCAACCGCTTCGGCCCGCGCGACGAGAAAGGCTTCGATGACGTTCTCGCCGCGCTAGCGGATGCCTCGGGTGCGCTGCGCGTCGCGGGGATGTTCGCGCACCTCTCCAGCGCCGCAACCGACCCCTCCGAGACGGCCGCGCAAGTTAGGGTATTTCGCGGGCGTGTCGCGAAGGCTCGAGAGGTCTTTGGTGCGAGCTGCCAGGCTAGCCTGGCAGCAACCCACGGACTGCTCCATCCCGACGCGCTGACCGGCACCGACTGGATCCGGCCGGGCCTGGGCGTCTACGGCCTGGTCGATCCGGGCAGCCGTCACCTCCCCGGCTGGCCGCGCTCCGGCCTCGACGAACTGCGCCCTGCGATAAGCGTGCGCGCGAGGCTGCTTGAAATCCTGACGACGGCGGACATCGTAGCCGACGGCGTCGGCTACGATCGCACGATCCGGCTGCCTTCCGGTACCGACCTCGCCGCGGTAGCCATCGGCTTCGCCCACGGCCTGGCCAGAGCGAACGAGAGGCTTACAGGAGTGCTGCATGGCGCTCGCTGCCCGATCGTCGGGCGGCCGGGCATGGACTGCACGATGTTCGACGTCACCGCCGTGCCGACGGCCAGGCCAGGCGACTGGATGACGTTTATCGATGCGCCCGGCCCAGGCGCGGCCTGGCCGGCTAAGAGCGCGGCGGAGACCGCCGCGGAACTGGGCCTGAGCCTGTACGAGCTGCTTGCGACGTTCCGCATTCCAGTCCGGCTAACCGAACACGCAACGGCGGGCTCTGGGGCCGAGCAGACACCAGAGCCGCACCGAGAACGGAGTAGACATGCTTGACACCGCCCTGGAACGCATCCCCCCCCGCTCAGGGCTCACCAGGCCCGCTGGACAAATCGCCGTCGGCTCGGTGGAGGATCTGCTCCAGCGGTGCCTGCTCTCGCCGGGAACCGGCGAGTCGGACCTGCACCGCGACCTGCTCGAGGCCCTTGAGCGCACCCTGAACGCCGGGTACGGGGGCAACAACGCCGCCTTGCTTGACGTGCATCGCAGCGCCTATGCGATTTACGAGACCCTGCTGGGTCACCCGCTGGCCCCAGGTACTAGGCATGAACGATCGGGCTGGTTCAACGCGTTCCGGTCCAGCTACGAGGACCGGGTCCTGGCGGCCGACGTTGCCGAGGTCGCCGGGCGGCTGTCGGCTGCGGCCGACGCGGGGCGGCCCGAATTTGTGCGTGCCTGGTTCATGGAGGAAGCACGTCAGCGAGACCAGATCGACCGGGAAGTGGAAGAGTACCTGGCCGAGAAGGCCGATATGGACCAGCTATCCGCGTTCATCGTGGCCGATGGCTATCTGAACTACCGTTTCTACGACGCACTCGTCTTGGCCCAGCCGCACTTCATGGAAAGCGTCAAGCACGAGATCAGCCTCCATATGTGGGACGAGTGCGGGGAAGGGAACGCGCTCGCCGCCCACACCCTCCAGTTCACCCGGAGCCTTGACCGCCTCGGCCTGAAACTGCCGCAGATCCCGCCGTGGGAGGACTGGCGACCGTACGCCGGGCACAACCTTTACTTCACGCTGGCCGGCAACCGGCGGCATTACTTCAAGGCACTGGGCAGCCTGGCCATGCCCGAGCTTTTCGACGTGCAACGCGACGCGGCTGTCGTGCGTGGCCTGGAACGGCACGGCTACCAGGCCAAATCCGACTTCGAGTTCTTCTATAACCACATGGAGGGCGACGCCTATCACGGCCCCGAGTGGCTAGACGGAGTGGTGCTGCCCATCCTGGCTCGCGAGCCCGACGCCGGGCTGGAGATGATGATCGGCGGGGCGCTCAGGATGCTGGCGATGCGTCGCTACAACGGCTATCTAGCCGAGCAGATCGGCGTGGCTCAGGCCGCCCACTCCAAAGCCGACGGCTGAACGGCCCAGTCGCAGCGTCATGGCGAGTAACCCGTTTCCCTCCACCGAGATGGTCGAACGCACCACCGGTCGGCGCGCCCGCGAGCGGCTGTCAACCAACGAGAACGAGTTTGGCCCCACCCCGCAGGTAATTGCGGCGATCGCGCGGGCGGCTGCCGAAGCCCACCGCTACCCGGACTGCGACCACTACAACCTGCGGATGCGCTTGGCCGAGCGGCTGGCCGCGCCGCCGGAGGCAATCCGCATCGGCTCCGGCATCGACGGGCTGCTGTGTGAGATCAGCAGGACGTTCTTGGGTCCGGGACGGGTGGCCGTAGCGGGCGAAGCAACATATCCGACGTTCACCTACTTCGCCTGGGCCAGCAGCGCCGAGGTCCGCCTGGCCCCGTTGCGCGCCGGGGCCAAGGCCGTCACGGCCGCCTTGGCCGACTTGTCGGCACGCGGCCTGGCCGGGGATGGGGATGCACCGGCGGACGTGGTCTACCTCGCCGAGCCAGACAATCCCACAGGAGCGGCACTCGGACGGGCCGCGGTCCTTGACCTGGCGGGCTCGTTGCCCGATGCCACCTTGCTCGTCGTCGACGGAGCGTACACCGAGTACCTCGGCCCGCGCGACGCGCTGGCGTCCAGCGACGTCCTTGGCCGCCGCATGCTCTGGCTGCGTACCTTCTCCAAGGCACACGGACTGGCGGGAATGCGTGTCGGCTACGCGTTGGGACATCCGGATCTCCTGGACAGGCTCGCCGTCGGCGCCGAGCACTACGTGGTCGGACGCCTGGCCGAGGCGGCGGCCCATGCGGCGCTCGACGACGCTGGCTACACAGATGAGGTAGCAGCGTGGACCGCCGAGGGTCGGCAACACTACACCGCGGAGTTCACCGCCATGGGGCTGGACGTACTGCCGAGCGCCACCAACTTCGTCACCGTCCGCTGCGGCGGACCAGAGGTCGCGGCCAGCCTCGCGGACGGCCTCGCACAGGCCGGCATACTCGTGCGGCACCTGGCCGCGCCGGGACTCACCGACTGCCTGCGGATCACGATCGGTCCCGCTCGCCAGCGGGCCACCGTCCTTGCCTGCGTCGCTTCCCTGCTCGATTCTTCCACGTTCAGCCTAAGGAGGCTCCCCTGACCGTACAGCCCTCTACGACCTCGCAGCAGATCACCGAATCGGTGTGCCCGGGCCATCCCGACAAGGTAGCTGACCAGATTTCCGACGCCGTGCTCGACGCGTACCTGGCCCAGGATCGTGGCGCCCGGGTCAACTGCGAGGTCCTGGTGACGCGCGGAACGGTGATCGCCACCGGGCAGATCACCGCGGCCACGGACGTGGACATCGACGTCGCGATCCGCTCCGTGCTGACTGATGTCGGGTACACCAACGCGGGCACTCACGGCATTTCGGCGCGGACCGCCGAAGTGAGGATCCTGATCGACAAGCAGTCACGTGAGATCGCCGACGGTGTCGACCACGGTGGAGCCGGCGACTCGGGCATCGTGTACGGGTATGCGAGTGACGAGACTCCCGAACGGATGCCGCTCGGTTGTGTCCTGGCCCACGACATCGCCCGCCGTGTGGCGGCGACCGCCGACGGCAGCGGAGTGCCACTTGGCCCCGACGGCAAGGTCCAGGTTCAGCTATCCAGCCACGGACACAAGCACAGCGCCGTTGTGGTGGTCTCCGCACAGCATCAGCCGGACGTTGCGCTGGAGAAGGTACGTACTACCGTGGCAGAAGAGATTGTTGAGCCGGTACTTGCCGAGCGCGGCGTCCGCGCGTCGCGCATAATAGTCAATCCAGCGGGGAGCTTTGTTGTCGGCGGCCCCGCCGCGGACGCTGGCCTCACCGGGCGGAAGCTGATGGTCGACTCCTATGGCGGGCTCGTCCGGCACGGGGGCGGCTGCTGCTCAGGTAAGGACGCCACCAAGGTCGACCGCTCGGGAGCGTATTTCGCCCGCTACCTCGCGGCCAACGTGGTGGCGGCCGGCCTGGCGCGCCGCTGCCGGGTCGGGATGGGGTTCGCGATCGGGCAGCCCGAGCCAGTATGGTTCGACGTGGACTGCTTCGACACGAGCGAACTGCCGCCCCAGGCGCTGGCGGACAAGCTCCGTGGCAGCGCCGACCTGCGGGTCAAGGCGATGGTGGAATGGCTTCGCGGTGTCGCCTACCGCCCGACCGCTACCTATGGGCACTTCGGCCGACTGGACCAGTCGTTTCCCTGGGAAGAACTCGCGCTGGTCGAGGCCCTCCGGAGGGCGCGGTGACAAGGCCCGTCGCCGCGATCGTCGACGCCTACACCGCAGGGCAGTATCTGGTGCCCGCGTTCCGTGCGCTCGGCGCCTCTGTCGTCCACGTGCAGTCCACGCCTGAACTCATCGGCTCGATGCCCGCGCCGGACGTTTCAGGCTACGACGAGGTGATCGTGAACGACGACGCGGCCCGGACGGCGGCCCGGCTCGCTGGGCTGCCCGTGGTATGCGTGGTAGCCGGAATGGAGCCGGGCGTGCTGCTCGCCGACCAGCTATCCGACGCCCTGGGCGTGCCGACCAACGGTGCGTCCTCGGCACCGCTGCGCCGCGACAAGCACGCTATGATCGAGGCGCTGCGCGCGGCTGGTCTCCACTGCGCCCGCCAGATCAAGAGCGACGACCCCGAAGCCATCCTCGCCTGGGCCAGCAGCGAAGGGCCCTATCCGTACGTGGTCAAGCCCACGGATTCGGCGGCCACCGACTCGGTTTTCATCTGCCAGACACCAACCGATCTGGACCAGGCGGTCCGGGAGGTACGCGGTCGCAAGACCATCTACGGCAAGCCGAACGACGAGGTGCTGGTGCAGTCATTCCTCAAGGGCGAAGAGTATGTCGTCGACATGGTCTCCTACGCCGGAAGCCGGTACGTCTGCGGCGTGTGGCAGTACAACAAGCGTATCGCCGTCGGGAGCCACCCGATTTACGACACCGAGCGGCTGCTACCCGCCGACGACACGACCGTCCGCAAGCTGATCGACTACACGAACGCCGTGCTCGACGCGCTGAACGTGCGCTTCGGGCCCAGCCACGCGGAGGTCATCTGCACCCCGGAAGGCCCCGCGCTAGTGGAGGTGGGCACGAGGATGGCGGGCAACATGCATCCGGGATTCCACGATCGCTGCGCAGGCGCCAACCAGGCAGACCTCACAGCACTGGCGTTCCTGCGCCCGGCCGACTTCCTCCAGTCCTACGGCGGAACTACCTATCAGAAGCGGCATGAAGCCATCTGCTACATGACGCCGACCGCACTCGAAGGCGTGGTAACCGCCATCGACGAGGCAGCGGTTGCCGAGATCTCGGCGCTCGAAACGGTCTTTATGATGAATGTGAAGAACAAAGTGGGCGACCGTCTCCGACCCACCGTCGATCTGTTCTCCAGCACCCTGCGGGTGTTCATGACCGCAGAAAGCCACGAAGACATCGCCAGGGACTACTCCCGGGTCCGGGAGCTGGCGGACCAGGTGTACGTCGTGCGCCGAGGATGACGATGCACCAGCCCTGCCTGCTAGTGCTCGGCGGCGCGGGCGAGAGTCCGCTGTTGCACGACTTGACGTGCCGGGCCGTAGCCGCGGCGAGGACGCGTGGCATGCTCGTCCACCTGACCGATACCGCAGCGGGTCTGCGAGCCGTTCCCGCGCTGCACGATCTGGCCGACACAGTGTCCGCCGTAAACTTCGAGCGGCCGGACGAATGCGTCGCTTTCGCCCTGGACCGGAGCGCTGCCGGCGAACGGTTCGACGTCGTGCTCGGGCTCAGGGAGTTCGCCCAGGTGTCCGCTGCTGAGGTATCCGCTGCGCTCGGTACGCCCGGCAACACGCCACAGGCGATCCGCACGGTGCGATCCAAGGACGCATGCCGGGCCGCGCTGGCGGCAGCGGGATTCTCCCAGCCAGCGTGCCGGCTGTGCGCCGACGAGGCTGATGCGAGGGATTTCCTCGCCTCAGCGCCTGGACCGTGGATCGTCAAGCCGCGCGACGCGATGGGCAGCGTCGGGGTCAGCAGGGTTGATGGCTTGACCGACCTCCCCGCGGCGCTGGCCGCCTTGCCCAGTTCCGAGCCGTTCGTGGCCGAGCAGTTCGTGACAGGGCCGGAATACAGCGTCGAGGGCGTCTTCGTCGGTGGCGAACCCGTGGTCCTCGCCATTACGGGCAAGGAGACCTTGCCGCCCGGTTTCGTCGAGATTGGACATGTCCAGCCGGCGGTCCTAGACGCGGCGACGCGGGCCGAAGCGGAAGACACCGTAGTGGCGGCGCTGCGCGTTCTCGGGATGAGCTTCGGCCTCTTCCACGTCGAGTTCTGGCTCACCGGCAGCGGCATCGTGCTAGGTGAGTTCCACGGACGCTCCGGCGGGGACTGGATCCACCTGCTCCTCGCGCACACGCGTGGTGCCGACATGTACGGCATGGTCCTCGACGACGCGCTCGGACGACCGGTGACGCGACCGCCTGCGCCATCTAGCGCTGCCGCAGTCCGCTTCTTCACCCCTGGGCCAGGACGGGTGATGGCCATCGAGGGGTATGAGGCAGCGGCAGCGGAGCCGACCGTGGTCCACGCCGAGCTGAACGTGGCAGTCGGCGATATCATCGCACGGATCGGCGCCTCGCACGATCGCGTCGGTTCGTTCGTCGTTTCGGCGACCACCGCCAGGGAGGCGAGGCAGCGTGCCGCGGCCCTTGCCGCTTCGGTGCGGTTCGTCACCGCGCCGGCATGATGATAGCCGTTGACGACTCCCGCGACGATGGGTCTTCGGCGGACAGCTCGCTGTGGTACTCGAATACACGACTGCGGCTATGAGCTGATACTTTCCGGGAAAGCGCATGGCGTTCAACCGGGGCCGTTGAGCAGCTGACCTCTTTCGATGCGCGCAAGGCGCTGATGGCGCTCGCCGAAAATCCCCAGAGTTGCTCGGCGGAATTCCCCACTTGGTTGAGTATGAGACTACGTCTTGTGCATGGTGTTGTCCGGTGTTGGGGTCGGGGTGGTGACGTGCGCTGCTGATGGCGGCATGAGCAGCGCGACGATGGCCACCGGCTGCCGACAGTGCGGGCAGTCCTGGGTCGCGGTGGTCGTGCTGGCCCGGGGCACGTTCGCCGTGCTGGCTCGGGCCGCGTTGCCCGTGTCTGTGCTGTCGCGTTGCTGGGTGGCGGGGTCGCTGCGGCGGGCGCGGTTGCGGTTCCAGGCCCAGGTCGGGTGGCCCGGGGGAATCTCACTAATAAATAACCCCAGAGTTCCCTGAGGGCTTAGTAGTTTCTGTAGCCCCTGGACCTGGGCTTCTTCCCCTGATCCGTCGCTGTGCTGGCTTGTGATGGTTTCTCGGGTTTCCCGAAGGTCTATCGTGTTTATCTCTGGTCTTCCTGGATCAGTGAAGGCAAGGGAGGCGCGGGCTTGAGCCTGGCCGTCGTACGAGACCTGCGTGAGGCACGCGTTCCGGCTGGGCCGGATGAGCTGGCTGCGTTCGAGACCGATGTGCTGGCCGGGTTTGTCCTGGCCCGGGCGGCAGCCGGCCTTTCTGATAACACGATCCGCTCGGACGTGGGGCACTTAGAGCAGCTGCGGGCGTGGTTCGGCGGGCCGCTGTGGGACATGGAGCCTGCTGACGCCGATGCGTACTTCGGCAAGGTGCTCCGGGATGCGGCGAAAGGCGCCCGGCTGGCCCGGTCGCAGGCGCTGAGGGCGTATTTCCTGTTCCTGGAGATCCGGCACAAGGCCGGGATCCACCAGCTGACCGGCCGGGTGGCCGAGTGCCCGGTCGATGAGATGAACCGGCCCCGGGGAGCGGGCCGGGCGGCGCTGCGGATCCCGCCATCGGCGGCGCAGGCGGGCGTGTTGTCCGGCGGGTGGCGGGCAGAGCTGGCGACCTGCCGGAAGTTCGCGCCGGCCGCCCGCAGTTACGCGGCAGCCCGGCTGATGGCCGATGTCGGGCTGCGCGTGAACGAGGCCAGCCACCTCGATCTCGCCGACGTGAAGTGGGACCTGGGCCGGTTCGGCAAGCTGCACGTCCGCGTCGGCAAGGGCGCCCGCGGGTCCGGGCCGCGGGAGCGGATGGTGCCGCTGATCAACGGCGCCGGCGCGACCCTGAAGTGGTATGTCCAGGACGTCTGGTCCTGCTTCGACGACGACCACGCCCGGCCCGGCGCCCCGTTATTCTGCTCCGAGCGCCGCAACGCCGACGGGAGCGCCGCCCGGGCCGGCAACGAGACGCTGCGGTCCGACCTGGCCGCCGCGGCGGCCGTGCACCTGCCGGGCTGGCCCGAGCGGGTCACCCCGCACGTGCTGCGGCATTTCTGCGCCTCCCAGCTCTACCTCGGCGGGATGGACCTGGTCGCGATCCAGCAGACCCTGGGTCATGCCCGGGTCGCGACGACCATGAATTACATCACGTCCACGCCACCCACATCGAAGACGCGTGGATCGCCGGCCAGCAGCGCGCGGCCGGCCGGCTGAAGGGACTGGGGCCGTGAAGTGGAACCTGCGGCTGGCCGCCGCCAACCGCGGCATCTGGAAGGCCAGCGAGCTGCAGCGGATGCTCGCCGGGGCGGGCCTGAGGGTCAGCGCCGGGAAGATGTCCGGGCTGTGGTCGGGCCGCCCGGCCAGCATCAAGCTCGACGACCTCGACGTCATCTGCGCCGTGGTCGGCTGCGGGGTGGAGGAACTGCTGATCCCCGAGCCCGGCAGGATCGGCCGGCTGACCGCCGGACAGCATGACGAGCAGGCCGCAGCCGCCCCGCAGGCCGGGCCCGCCGTCACTCCCGGGCGCCGTGACGGGCGCTCGCTCCCGCCCGCCTGATGCCCGCGCGGATCCGGGCAGCCACCCCCGTCGGCAGCTGCCCGGACTGCCTGTCCTTCGGAGCCTCCTACGGCTCGCAGTCGTACTGCCGGGCCTGCTACGACTTCACCCGCCGCTATGACCGCGGCGAGTGCGCCGCCTGCCGGAGGGTCATCGCGGTCAGGAAAGGACACTGCCGGCTGTGCTGGCTGCAGGCCGGCGTCGCCGCCACCGGGCGCAGGATCACCCCGGCTGACGTCGCCCTGGCCGGCCGCTTTCAGCAGCTGTCGTTCGCGGGCATGAGCCGACTCGGCGGCACCGGGCAGGCCACCGCTGCCGCTGCCGCTGCCGCCCGGCCTCCTCCGTCGGCCGGCCCCGCCGCAGGAACGCAGCTAGAGCTGCGCGGCCCCGGTGAATCGCGGCACTTCGACGCACGTCACTGGGTCGCCTCCAGAATCGACGGCGAGGCCCTGACCCTGACCAGGCGGATCGCTTCCGAGCTCGCCGAGACCCGCGGCTGGAACGCCCGGATCGTGATCGAGACCGGCCGGGCGCTGGCCGTCGTGCTGGCCAATCACATCCCGGGAGACATGATCGCCTGGTCCGGTCTGTCACCAGCCCTGCATTCACGGGACCTGAGCGTCACCCGGACCGCCGAGATCCTGGATCTCGCCGGGCTCCTGCACGATGACCAGGTCTCCTCCTTCACCACCCTGGCGGCCGGACGGCTCGCGCTACTGCCAGCGCCGATGGCCGCTGACGTCGGACACTGGCTCCGAACCCGCAGCGAAGGCGGCCCGCGCAGCCGTCCCCGCGACGAGCACACCGTCCGGCAGAACCTCAACCGGGTACTACCGCTGCTGCTGGCGTGGGCCGGGCACTACACCCACCTGCGCGAAGTCACCGCAGCCGACGTCACCGCGGCCACCGGGCCGCTGACCGGGAGCCTGCGCCGGCAGACCCTCACCGCCCTGCGCTCGTTGTTCGGCCACTGCAAGAAGACCGGCAGGATCTTCGCCGACCCTACCCGCGGCGTCCACGACGGCCCGCGGCCGCTGATCCTCATCCAGCAGCTGCAGCCCGCCGATATCGACGCGGCCACCTCCGCCGCCGTCACGCCCGCCGCCCGCCTCACGGTCGCGCTGGCCGCCGTGCACGCCGCCAGGCCCAGGGCCATCCGGGAACTGCACCTCGACGACGTCGACCCCGGCAACAGGCGGCTGGTCATCACGGGCACGCCCCGCCCGCTCGACGACCTGACCACAAGCCTGCTCCTGGCCTGACTGCAGCACCGCCGCGACCGATGGCCGGGCACCGCCAACCCGCACCTGATCATCAACCAGCAGACCGCCATGACCACCCGGGCCGTCAGCGAGAACTGGCTGACCGAAACCTGCCGCGGACTAACCGCCACCCTCGAGCGCCCCCGCGTCGACAGGCAGATCGAGGAAGCCCTCACTTGCGGCGCCGACCCGCTGCACCTGGCCGCGGTGTTCGGCATCGACGACACCACGGCCATCCGCTACGCGACCATCGCCCGTCAGCTCCAGGAAACCCCCGCCGAGCAGCACACCGCGCCAGCATCCGCGAACGGCAGCCAGCCCGACACCACTCCCGCGCTTCCGATAACGTAACGCGCCGCGAGCCCCGGATACGAGCACACCAAGGCTGGCCCAGACGAACGCCAACCTCAGCAGGACGGGCAAAGCCCCCCGCCAGGCAGCGCACCGAACTCACCAGCCCAGGGCCAGTCCCCGCGAACCCAAGGACCAGAACACGCCATAGAGCGTGAACATCCCTGAGTTCCCGCTGAAGACCCTTCGGTTCGCATGAACTCTGGGCAAAGGGGGCGGCCCACCCTACCTCGGTCGTCGCCGTCCTGGAGCCGGGCCGCGCGTCGTGGACCGCGCCGCTGGACGCGGTCCGCCCCGGCCCCGGCGATGATGAGACCGAGGTCACCGCCGCCCAGGTCCGCGGCGTCGCCGGCCGGCTGGCGCAGGCCGGGCACTGGCATGAGGGTGACGGCGACATCCTGGTCGTGTTCGACGCCGGGTACGACGTGACCCGGCTGGCCTGGCTGCTGGCGGATCTGCCGGTGGAGCTGTGCGGCCGGCTCCGCTGCGACCGGGTGCTGTGCTTCCCCGCGCCGCCGCGGTCCGGCGGGGCCGGGAGGCCGTCCCGGCACGGGCCCGAGTTCAAGCTGGCCGATGAGGAAAGCTGGCCCGGGCCCGCGGTGAGCACGGTCACCGAGACCACCCGCTACGGCACGGCGGCCGCCTGCTGCTGGGACCGGCTGCACCCGCGGCTGGCCAGCCGCGGCTCCTGGCAGCACCACGACGGGGAACTGCCGGTCATCGAGGGAACCTTAATCCGGTTGGCCGCCGGCCACCTGCCCGGCGACCGCAACCCGAAGCCGCTGTGGCCGTGGTCCTCGCGCACCGGCGCTGACGCGACCGGCCTGGACCGGTGCTGGCAGGCGTTCCTGCGCCGGTTTGACCTTGAGCACACCCTTCCGCCTGTTCAAGCAGGTCCTCGGCTGGACCGTCCCGGCGATCCGCGACCCCGCCGCCGCCGACCGGTGGACCTGGCTGGTCCTCGCCGTTTACGCCCAGCTGCGCCTCGCCCGGCCGCTGGCCGCCGACCTGCGCCGCCCCTGGGAGAAACCCGCCCCGCCCGGCAGGCTCACCCCGGCCCGGGTGCGGCGCGGATTCCGCCACCTCCGCGAGAAGACCGCCTGTCCCGCCGGCGCGCCGAAACCCGCAAAGCCAGGACCCGGCCGCCCTCCCGGGTCAAAAAACCGGCGCCCCGCCGCACGTCACAGTGTTGGCAAGCACCACAACGCGATCACCGCGAAGAAATAGAAGGTTAAATCGCAAGCTAAGCCAGAGCATCGCTGCTAACCGCGGGCAGGAACGAGGTAAACTTTTTTCCGTTCTTGCCGCGCGCCGCGCGGGTGCGGAAGGTGAACCCCAGGAAGGCGAACGAGGATCGGCGGGCACTAGCCAGAGCCGCCAAAGCCATTGACTGCGAACGATGACTCGTGTTACGTGTTGAAGGATGCTTCCGACAGACTGCGGGTAGGCGAACCGATGTTGCGTCGTGCCGACTTCGCACCTTTGGCGCAGCCGAATTTCCGGCGTTTTTGGATAGGCCGAACGGCATCCTCGCTTGGCGACGGCATGGTGCCGGTCGCTACCGCGTTCGCCGTGCTCAGGGCGGGCGGCAACGCGACCACGCTCGGCCTGGTGCTCGCGTCCGGCCAGGGCGCCAGGATCGCGGCCACGCTGGCCGGCGGTGTGATCGCTGATCGTCGGCCACGTTGGCTGGTGATGATCGGTACCGACAGCTTCAGGACGGTAGTGCAGACCTGCGTCGGCGTCCTGCTCTTGCTTGGCCTCATCCGGCCGTGGGGAATCGGATTAGCCGCTTGCGTTTACGGGGCGGCGGCCGGGATCTACATTCCGGCGTCGCGCGGATTCGTACCGCTGATCGTCGAGAAAGACAATCTGCAGCAGTCCAACGCGCTGATGACGATCAGCCGGAGCGCGGCGATGACGATTGGCCCGGCCATCGCCGGCTTGCTGATCGCGGCCGTCGGGCCTGGCCCGCCGTTCCTGCTGGACGGCGCGAGTTTCGTGGCCAACGTCGTCATGCTGAGTCGGCTGACCGTCAAGGCGGCCAAGACCAAGCAGCAGCAGTCGGCCCGCAGGGACTTCGCCGATGGCTGGCGCGAGGTCGTCAGCCGACCGTGGCTGCGGTGGACTCTGGTCGTGCACGCGCTGTGGAACTTCGGCATCGCCGCGTTCTATGTACTCGGCCCCGTGGTCGCCGAAAGATCCTTCGGCGGGGCGGCCGCTTGGGGGTTCATCTCTGCCGCACTCTCGGTCGGCGCGTTCGTCGGCGGCGCGGTCGCGCTGCGATGGCGGCCGTCGCGGCCGCTGATCGTCGGCAATTTGCTGCTGTTGCTGGGCGCGCTTCCGCTAGTGGCGCTGGCATTGCCTGCGCCGCTTGCGGTGGTCGTGGTGGTGACACTGGTCTACAACGCTGGGTTGATTGTGCTCAATGAATTGTGGACGAGTACTGAGCAGCAACTCATACCGGCGGATGCGCTGGCCAGGGTCGTGTCCTGGGACTGGCTTGCCAGCTTGTCGTCGCTGCCGATCGGATACGCGATCGCCGGCCCCGTGGCGGGGGTCTTCGGTATTCGTTATGCCTTCGCCTTCGGGGTCACACTGACGATCGTGCCGGTGCTCGCGCTGGTGTGCTTGCCCTCTCTTCGACGAATCACCATGGCCAAGAATGGTGTGGTCAGTGATGGGAGTGTGGCGGCTGAGCAGGTAACGGCACCGATTCAGGCTGGGTGACCTGCTGCTGGTCAGTCGCGGGCGATTCTCGCGCCATCGGAAACGCAGGACAGCAGCCGGGTGATAACCCCGACCGTTCAGCACGCCACATCACTCGCTTGGTGAATAACTACACACCACTCGCTTGGTGAATAGCTACCTACTTATGGCAGCGCCATTGACTCACTGCTCGCTCCGGTTTAGTCTCCGCGTATGGGCGTTGAGATTGCCAAGGAGGTGAACATGAAGAAGTACCAGAAGCCGAAGACCAAGAGGCTTATTCATAAGCCCCATTAGTTCAGTCCCCTTGAATTTGACTGGCGATGCCACCCCAGGGTGTCCCGCAAAGTCTTTTGTGCTGGTCATGAGGGGTTACTGAGGCCGAGGATGGCGAGGAGCAGGCCGGTGTCGTACTTGATCTTGCGGATGGTGGCAGCGATTCTGGTGTAGCCGGCCTGGCGGATGAGCCCGATGGACAGGTTACGGAGGGTGGCCATGATGCGGGGCCGGGGGCCGGTCCGGACCCGGGACGCGTCCTCACGGAACGTGACGTCCCGGACGT
>JAJYUU010000279.1 GCA_021792405.1 Actinomycetes bacterium | reverse complement strand
CCGCGCTCAACCTGCTCCGGCTCGAAGCCTACTGGAACGCCACGCCCCTGGACCGGCAGCGAACCAGCCACCTGGCACGCCTCGAACTCGGCCTCGCCGCATGATCCAGAATTAACCACCAGGATCGCCGTCGCCGATGCTGGTAGACGAGAATGGCAACACGATCGACATCACACGGCTGATGCCTAACCTGCGCAGGCTGGGCATCCTGCTGGATGACGATGAATCAGGTGGCTAGCGGGCACCCGTACCGCCGGTCATACTCGGCGCGCGCGCCGTCAGGCAGAGCCTCGTAGAGGTCCCCGAGCGCGGCGGCGCGCGGAGTGAGCAGGTCGAATATCTGCCGCCACGTAGCCTCTTCCGGCCAGGGCTGTTCGCTGAGGATCTGCCATGCCCGGATGCGGCGGTCGCGGTAGTCCTGGCTTGCCTCGAGTTCGGCCGCGAACAGATGCTCTGCCTGCGCCTGCTCGGCCGGGGTAATGGAACCTTCGATAGCTTCGAGCCGGGACGGGGCGAGTGACATCAGCGCGTCGGAGACGGCCTGGACGACTTCGGGTCTCGGCTGCTCGCCTTCTGCGCGGTCCGGCATCTGCGTCAGGCGCGCTTGCGCTCGGATCCGGCACCGGCCCGGTCGCGATCGCGGACGACGCCGGCAGGGATGCGCCGCTTGGGCGGCTGCCTGCGGCTGCTCCGGCTAGCAGCGCCCGAGCGGCTGCGCCCGGCAAGGATCTCGATGTCGGCGACACCGGGAGCCTCGATGCGCACGCGCACCCCGGTGGCACGCGCGAGCCGCGCCAGCATGTCGATGGTCGGCAGGCTGCCGCCGCCTTCCATCCGGGCGATCGATGACTGGGTGGTGCCCATCAGGCGGGCTAGCTCGGTCTGCGTCAGCTTCGCGCGGGTGCGCATGGCGTAGACGAGCTCAGCCATCGCGCCGGCGAGCTCGGCGGCCTGGCGGGCCCGGTCATACTCCTCCTGGTCGGCGGGCGGGTACCTGGCCTGCAGTTCCTCCAGTGTCGTTCCTGGCATCAGGTTCCTCTCACCTTGCGCGCTTCTTCCATGGTCCGCCGGGCGCGCGCGACCTCGGCTCTCTCGTTCTGCCGCTGCTTGCGGAACGTCGTCAGGGTGATCACCTTCCGCTCGGCGTCGAAGTAGTAGGCGATACGCCGGGCCACGCGCTCGCAGGTGAACCGCAGCTCGTGCAGCCCGTCGCCGAGCGGTCGCGAGTGCGGCATGCGCAGGCCAGGGCCCCGGTCGCGGAGCCGCTCCAGGGCGGCGTCTGCGTAGGCCCGGTCAGTGTCCTTGAGTGACGCGTACCAGTGCCCGACCTCGTCTGAGATCTCGACAGTCCACCGTCCAGCTGTCACACGCCTCCAGTCTCTGGGTTCGCCTATGGCTCAGGTGCGGCACCGGCTCGCCCCGGTATCGCACTGGCACTATATCGCGCGCATGCGATACCGCATACACCGGGGCTCAGAACGGCGGCTCGCTGGCGAATCCCCTGTCAGCCGACTCGGCTCCTGCCCACGGGTCGTCAGCCGGACCAGCCTGGGCCGCGCCGCCGCTCGAGCGGCTGGTCCGGCTGACCTTGGCCGAGAAGCGCGAGAGCCCCGTCCGTCGCCGGGCGAGGCTCTCGGGTTGCCGCTCAAGCTGGACCCGGAGGTCGTGGCGGCAATGGTCCCGCCGAAACAGGACGCTGTGACATCAAGGCTAACAGGCGCCGCGGCTCCACGGTGCCCTTCTCGGCTTGACGCGCGGTCACGCTTTGGCGAGAGTCGTGAATCACGTCGGCACCGATCCACAGATGGCGCTGGCGTGGCGAGTCGCTAGCTCTCCGTCAAGGCTGGCGCGCCTCCCGGCGACGACGGGATGCCATGAGACTGAGCGTCTTTGGTCTCGCGCTCCTTACGTTGCTCACGGCGCCCGTAGACAAAGACGCCAGCAAGGGCCACGACATCGACGCCTATAATCGTTGTACCTTCCCAAGTGTGCCCGCTGAGAATAATGCCAGTGCCAATGCCAAGGACTACGAGGGATATGACGAACCCTAGCCAGAGACCCACCAGGCGCGGCGGGCGGCTCCTTCGACGCTGGTCCTCTCAAGGTGATGCCGGTGCTTCTGCTGCTCCTCCGCCATCTTCAGGATGCGGTCGGCTGAGCCTGGGAGAACCTGCTCCCAAGCGGCCGCTTGTTGAGCGGGCGCCACTGGCCCCATGTAGGCGGAAGCCGTGAATGCGGCGATCGTCATGGACACGTCCTGCGGCGAGATGCCGGGCCGCTGGAGCGCCTCCCGTAACGGTTCCGGGATCTGGTCCAGAACCTGCGGCGGTATAGGTTTTGCCGTCGGCGGCCGATTGCCTGGCCCGGCCGAGGGGTCCATCTAGGGCCGGTAGTGGGTTACGGCATGGCGCAGAGCGTCGTCTACGGCCAGCCAGTCCTGGGCGGCGGCGCGCGCATCCGGGTCTTCGGGCGGCGCAGTAACGTTGTATTCCGTGAGCGTGTCGGCGAAGTCAACCAGCCGACCGACGCCCTCCTGCCAGGTGGGCATCGCAAACAGGAACGTAGAGCGTACGCTCTCGCCCACCGCTGACCCCCTTGGCCGCCAGGACTACCGCATTGCCGGGCTTTGAGTGTACATGCCCGTCTTGCAGTCGCCTAGATGCTATCCCCTTCGGTTACTCTACAGGTTCCGTCAGGTGACAATCTGTTACCCTGTGTCTACGACAGCTGAACCCCGGCCGGGGTTGCGTGCCGCCGTACTGGGTTAGGTACGCACGCTGGCGAACATCACCCTGACACTGCTAGCGATGGATTGCCAGGCCGACAGTTCCTTGGTGAGCGCGTCGGCCAGGCGAGACGCGGACGGAACGCCAGCTCTGCGGTTTCCGCAGCCTCGCGCTCGGTCATGGCGGCGATGTCGGCGGCATAACGGCGGGCGTGGGCAGGCTCGCCGTCCGCGTTCAAGTACGCGGCCGCGTACGCCCGGTCGAACAGTCGGCGCGCCTCGCGAGCCGCCCTCTCCGAGTTGCTGACCACGGTTACGCCTAGCGCTAGGCGGTTCGCCAGTTCCTCAATTTCCGCTCGACGCTTGCGGGGTCATGGATCTCGCCGTCAGTCATCGGCCGCAGCCTCCAGTGCGACTGCCAGCGCTGCCCGCAACGGCAGTCCGTCAGACGCGCAGGGCAGCAGGCTCAGTAGCTGCCGGCTGACCTCGGCGGTCACGGTGACCGCATCGGGTATGTCGCGGCCGAGGATGCAGCTGGCGGCGGCGGCGTCGATCGCGGCAGATACCAGCGGACCGTACATGTGCCAGGTCAGCGCTGGCGGCCGGGTCGTCGTGGTCACCGTCGGCTCCAGCCGCTGGTGTCCTTCTGGTCGGCGTCGTAGCAGTCCGGGCACAGGCCGAACTGGATGAACGCGTTCGGGCCCGGTTCGGCTTGCATTGCGTATATCCGAGGCGACTCGTCACCCGGATCGGGGACATACCTGCCGCAGTAGTCACAGGTGGCGTCCTGCCGGGTGCCCTTGGCCCGCTGCTCGGCCGCGACCCAGCAGGCCAGGCACATGATCCGGGCTGGCTCCCAGGCGA
>JAJYUU010000125.1 GCA_021792405.1 Actinomycetes bacterium | reverse complement strand
GTCCGCATGTGCCTGGTCCATCGCCTGCGCGACCGCGCGTCCGGCCTCCGCCTGTCGAAGGGCTGCCACGTGCTCAACGGCGCTGAAGCTCTGGCCTACGTCCGGGACCGGCACAATTTCGTCACCCAGGACCTTCAGCGCATACAGGACCAGCGGATCTTCCTCTCGGCGCTGCTGAAGAAGGTGACGAGCCTCGGCGTGATCCTGAACCCGTTCGTGGCCCTGCCGGCCGCATCCGGCGTTGTCGACTCGCTGACCGTAGATAAGGGAACGAGTCTCTACCAACTGATCCGGGTAGCCGAGTCGATGCGCAATCCGCTGACGACCACGGTGCCGATCGCGAACGCCAACTACTTCACCTCGGCCGGCGACGCCGTCCAGTGGAACGCATCCTGGGCCAGGGAGTTGTTCCGTGACCTACAGACCGGGCAAGCAGTTCCAAAATATCTGATAACGGGCTCACAGCAGGGAACCTGATCGCGGCCACACCGGGAGGGTGACTAGTACCGAGGTCCGCCGCACCTGGCCCATGACACGCCGGACCTGAGGCACGGTTACAGCCCGTCATCTGCGAAGGTCAGCCTCAGGATGCGTTCAGGTAACCTTCAGGGGATGGGCGGACACTGAGCAGATGAACAGCCAGTCCAACGGAACTCGGCCGGACGCCCGGCTGCTCGTCGTCGAAGACGAGCCCAACATCCTGGAACTGCTCGCGGCAAGCTTGCGCTACTCCGGATTCGAAGTGGTCACGGCCAAGGCTGGCAACGAGGCGGTCATGGCTGCCCAGCGGCACCGGCCGGATCTCATCGTGCTGGACGTGATGCTGCCGGACATGGATGGCTTCGATGTCATCCGGAGGCTGCGCGGCGGCGGCACGCAGATCCCCGTGGTCTTTCTCACGGCGCGGGACTCCACTGATGACAAGATCCGCGGCCTGACACTCGGCGGCGACGACTACGTCACCAAGCCGTTCAGCCTCGAGGAGGTCATCGCCAGGATCCGGGCCGTACTCCGGCGGACCAGAGGCGACGGCAGCGAACCGCCGCCCCGGCTGAAGTTCGCCGACCTCGAACTTGACGAGGACAGCCACGAGGTCTGGCGCGACGGCAAGCAGATCCAGCTATCCCCCACCGAGTTCAAGCTGCTCAGGTACTTCATGGGGAACGCTAACCGGGTGCTGTCCAAGATGCAGATCCTGGATCACGTCTGGGACTACGACTTCCGCGGTGACACCGGGATCGTGGAGTCCTATGTGTCCGTATTGCGGCGTAAGGTCGACACTACCGAGCCGCACCTCCTGCACACCCTGCGCGGCGTCGGCTACGTCCTCCGGCTCCCGCACTCCGCCTAGGCATTTGACTTTTCTTATGGCGCAGACAGGCAACCACACCGGCTTCTGGCGGTCCGTCAGAGAACTGCCGGGGCGTACATCGCTGCGCACCAAGCTGATCACCGCGGTGCTCGCGCTTGTCGTGCTGGCGCTCGCCGTCATCAGCTTCGCAGGCATCGCCTATATCAAGGACTACCTGCTCAGCCGGGCGGACAGCCAGTTGCAGGTATTGGCCGCCAACAACGCCGGCAACGGCTACGCCCTTCGCAGACCGGTTAGCCTCGGCCCGCAGATCGGTGAGCGAAGTCTGATCGAGGCGATCGCGCCATCAGGTCAGGCGTTCCCGAGCCGTCTCTCCCAGCTCAGTGCTACCGACCCCAAGATCCCAGCATCCGCTTCATGGCTGACCAGTCACGCCGGAAGGCCCGTGAGTGTTCCAGCGGAGCACGGCGGCGGCTCGTGGCGAGTGATCGTTCAACCTGGCCAGCCGATCACGCTGACTAACGGGCAGAGTTTCACCGGCACCGTAGTCGTCGGGCTAGATGTAACCGATGTCTACGCAACAATCACTCGATTGGAGGGTTTCGACATACTCGTGAGCGTCGGCATCGTGATCATCCTTGCGCTGCTCGCGACTACCGCCGTCCGGGCGAGCTTGCGTCCGCTGATCGACGTCGAAGAGACGGCTGGGGCGATCGCGGCGGGCGACCTGAGCCGACGGGTGCCGGAACGGGATCCGCGAACGGAGATGGGCCGGCTCGGCCGGTCGCTGAACGTGATGCTGAGCCAGATCGAGTCGGCGTTCCAGTCCCGGTCCCGCTCTGAGGCCGCCGCCATTCGGTCTGAGGAGAAAATGCGGCAATTCGTCGCGGACGCGAGTCATGAGCTGCGAACGCCGCTGACGGCGATCCGCGGCTTCGCCGAGTACTACCGGCAGCGCGGCGGGGTCGCGGTGGGCGAGGCAAGCGCCGTGGACGGCATCAACGCGGGCCGCGGCGGCCAGCTTGCCCGGGCCGACATGGACCGGATCATGCGGCGGGTCGAGCAGGAGTCCGCGCGGATGGGCATCCTGGTCGAGGACATGCTGCTGCTGGCCAGGCTCGATCAGCAGCGGCCGCTGACCGCGCAACCCGTCGACCTGCTGACGCTCGCCGCCGACGCGGTCCACGACGCACGCGTGGTCGCGCCCGCCAGAAGCATCAACCTGGCCGTCAGCTCGGGCCGTGCGCTGCTGGTCATCGGCGACGAGGTGCGGCTGCGGCAGGTCATCGGAAACCTGATGAGCAACGCGCTGACGCACACACCACAGGGAACGCCGATCGACGTGCTGATCCGCTCCGGCGACCTGAGCGAGGCGGCGTCGGCCACGGCGGTTGCCCGCCCGGACGTTACCTACGAGCCCGGCACAGCCGAGGCGGACTATCGGGACACTGACAAGGGCGAGCTGAGCTGGGATAGCGAGCATGTCCCGCTACCCTCAGGCACGACCATCGGCAACCGGCGGCTCGGAGCCGCGCCTGCTGCGGTGCTCGAGGTGACCGATCACGGGCCGGGACTGACGAGCGAACAGGCCGGGCACGTGTTCGAGCGGTTCTACCGAGCTGACCCGGCGCGCACGGCAGGCGGGACCGGCCTTGGCCTCGCGATCGTGGCCGCGCTGGTCGCGGCTCACGGCGGCGTTGCCTGGGTGCGGTCGCGGCCCGGCGAGGGCGCGACATTCTGCATCGCGCTGCCGTTGTCGCCCGAGGCCATGCAGGGCAGCGAAGGCGACTTCGACGGCGACGCAGACGAGTTCGGTGAGGAGCCAGCCGCTACCGAGCCGGAGCCGACCGAGCCGGGCGTTACCGAGCCTGGCGTTGACGAGATCGCCGGCAACGTGACCGGGCCAGCGGGCGACGGCACGACGCAGGCCTTCGTGGGTGCCTAGTTAGTGGTGGCCTGAACCCACCAGATCGGCACCCACGGGTGGGAAGAGGAGGTCAGGCCGCTAGGACCGCGCGGGCAGCGCCGACGGCAGCGTCCCGGTACGAACTGCCGAACAGGCAGACGTGCACCAGCAGCGGATGCAGCTGATGCAGCGGCACCCTCGCTTGCCAGCCGTCGGCCAGCGGCGCTGTCTTCGCGTACGCCGCCAGGATCTGATCGAGGAATGGCGCGCCGAACAGCGCCAGCATCGCCAGGTCGGTCTCCCGGTGGCCGCCGTGCGCGGCCGGATCGATCAGCCAGCCGCGGCCGCCGGACCACAGCACATTGCCGGACCAGCAGTCACCGTGAATCCGGCTGGGCGGCTCGGGCGGGCCGGCCAGTTCGGCCGACCGGGCCGCGGCCGCCTCGATGAGCCTGGTCTCGGCCCGGCTGAGGGTTCCGGCATCGCTGGCGATCCGGGCATAGGGCAGCACCCGGTTCGCCGCGAACCACTCGGGCCAATCGCCGGCCGCGTCGTTCGGCAGCGGCAGGCTGGCGATGAACCCGCGCCACGGGGCACCGAAGCTGGCTGCGCCTGCGGCATGCAGGTTGGCCAGTTCCCGGCCGAACCTGGTCGCGGCGGCCTGCGTTGAGGGCCCGGCCACGATCCACTCCGTGACCAGGCATGACGAGTCGCTCGCCAGCACGGCTGGCACCGGAGCCGCTTCGGCTTCACCGAGCCAGTGCAGGCCGTGCGCCTCGGCTGAGACGGCGTCCGGCCCGTTACCGGAAAGATCTTGATCTTGGATTTTCGCGAAGGCCGAGCGGCCGCCAGCCAGTGTCAGCCGGTAATGCCGCACGCCGTGCGCGCCGCCGAGGCTGTCCGCCGTCAGCACGCTGGAGCCGAGCAGCCGCTCGAGCCGGATCCGGATTGCCCGGTCCACTGCAGTGCCGCTCTACAGGGCCGCGGCAAGCTGGCTGGCCAGGCCCCGCACAGCCGATTCGACCAGTTCGAATACCTCCGCGTACTGTTCCGGGCCGCCGTGGTAGGGGTCCGGGACCTCCGCCTGCGCGCCAGCGTCGGCGTCGAAGGACCGCATCAGCCTGATGCGGCCGGCTAGTTCGCTGTCACCCGCCGCCATCCGGCGGAGGCTGGCCAGGTTGGCGCTGTCCATCGCGAGCAGCAAGTCGTAATCGGTCAGCCAGGACGGCTGGATCTGGCGGGCCTGGTGCCCGGATCCGTCGTAGCCGCGACGGGAAAGCTCCGCCCTCGCACCGGGATCCATCGCCTCGCCCAGGTGCCAGTCGCCGGTCCCGGCACTGTCGACCTCGACCTTCCCAGCTAGCCCGGCAACCGAGAGCTCGTCGCGCAGGACGACCTCGGCCATCGGAGACCGGCAGATATTTCCGAGACAGACGACGCAGATCCGGTACGGCCGATGCGGATCTCGCGGGGGCGGCACTGTATTTGCCGGGGAGGTGTCGGTGACCATGGCACCAAGCATGCCCGATCGCGAGGCCACGCCTGCCACCTGCCACGATGTACTGCATGACCCGATCTGATCAGTACCGGTCGCTGTCGTTCTGGCACGACACCGCGCCGGGGACGCTCGCGCCGGGCGATCCGCTGCCCGGCGACCTCGACGCCGACGTGGTGATCGTCGGGGCCGGATTCACCGGCCTATGGACCGCGTATTACCTGGCCCGCCGAGACCCGGCGCTGCGCGTCGTGGTGTGCGAACGGGAGATCGCCGGATATGGCGCCTCTGGCAGGAACGGCGGCTGGTGCTCGGCGCTGTTCCCGGCCTCGCTGGCCAAGCTCGCCCGGATGAGCAACCGGGACGGGGCCATCGCCATGCAGCGCGCTATGCACGCAACGGTCGACGAAGTCGGCACCGCTGCCGCGGCCGAGGGCATCGATTGCCACTGGGCCAAGGGCGGCACCGTCATCCTGGCCCGTACTCCGGTGCAACTCGAGCGGGCGAAAGCCGAAGTCGAGGAGGCACGTGACTTCGGCTTCGGGGACGACGACCTGCGGCTGCTCAGCGCCGACGAGGCCCGGTCGCTGGCGCGCGCCAGCCAGGTGCTCGGTGGCACCTTCACGCCGCACTGCGCTGCCATCCACCCGGCCAGGCTCGCGCGCGGGCTGCTGGAAGCGGTGCGCCGGGCCGGGGTAAGTGTCTACGAGCGGACACCGGTGCTGGAACTGTCCCCTGGCCAGGTGGTGACGGCATCGGGCACGGTGCGAGCCCGGCACGTGATCCGCGCGACCGAGGGGTACACCCCTGGGCTGCCCGGTTACCAGCGGCGGGTGGTGCCGGTGTATTCGATGATGATCGCGACCGAACCGCTCCCCGAAGCAGCCTGGGACGAGATCGGGCTGACTGGCCGGCCGACGTTCGGTGACCTCCGGCACCTGATCATCTACGGTCAGCGAACCGCGGACGGACGACTGGCGTTCGGCGGCCGTGGGGCGCCTTACCACTTCGGCTCGGCCGTCCGGCCGTCCTATGACCTGGAGCCGGCGGTGTTCGCGGCTTTGCGGCGAACCCTGTCCGAGCTGTTCCCGGCGGTGCGGGACGCTCGGGTAACCCATCACTGGGGCGGGCCGATCGGTGTGCCGCGCGACTGGTGCGCGTCGGTCGGCCTGGATCGATCCACCGGGCTCGGGTGGGCGGGCGGCTACGTGGGCGACGGAGTGGCCACCACGAACCTGGCCGGCCGGACACTGGCCGACCTGATCACCGGGACCGATAGCGAGATCACCCGGCTGCCGTGGGTCGACCACCGATCGCCTGACTGGGAGCCGGAGCCGCTGCGCTGGCTCGGCCTGAACGCCGGGCTGCAGGCCATGAGCCTGGCCGACCGGGAAGAGGCTCGCAGCGGGCGTCCCTCCCGGCTGGCTGGATTCATGGGCAGGTTCCTCGGGGGATGAGCCGGGGCCGGGTTCACGGGACCTCGCTGCTCCGGTAGCCCGACGTGGGGCGCAGGTCGGCGAGCTGGGCGGATCGCGTAGTCTTGCGGGCGAGGGTTAACGACGTGCAGGCCTAACCGACAGGTGTGATTCGCACCCGTTGGTAAGGTGCGCTACGATCACCAAGTCTCATGCGCCGCTAGCTCAATTGGCAGAGCAGCGGACTCTTAATCCGCGGGTTCGGGGTTCAAGTCCCTGGCGGCGCACCCGTCCTGACCTGCGCTTTCTTCCGTCTCGTCACCGTCCGCGGTACCCGGTTCACGGGCCTTGTTGCTCGCTGGCTGCTCATTTGTCCCGCTCTTGTGCACCGGGCCGGTCTGGTGCAGCGGATTCCTGCTCGGCACCGTGTCCCCCGGGCGGCCCGCAGCGGTGATTTATCGGTGGGCCGCTGTCGGTGCCGGGCGGCATGCTGGAGGGGTGAACCTGGACCTGGATGCGCTGGCCGCGGCGGCGAACGCGATCGCGGGTTCGGCACTGGGCTGGGAGATGGCCGTGCGGATCGGCCAGTCGCTGGAGATCACCGACGCGCTGTGGGAACTTGTCCCGGTCGTGGTGGCCGCTGGCGAGCGGGTCGATGAGCTGACCGCCGCGCGGGCCGCTGACCTTTCCCCGGCGGCTCGCGGCCTGGATGATGCGAGCCGCGCCCGTATCCGCTGCTTGGGGGACGCATTCACCCGGGGTGCTGGATGAGGCGGTCGCCGCGCAGCTTGCCGACGAGAGCGTGCTGGGGTCGCTGACGCCGGTCGAGGTCATGGCCGACCCGTTCGGGACGGTCGGCGCCTTGATTGATCTGCCGGGCTACCTGCAGCGGGCGCTGCCCGCAACTGCGAAGCTGGCGGGCTTGTCCACCCGGGAGATGCTCTACCTGGCCGCCTACCTGCGGCAGGCCACAGCGACACCACGCACTCCGCTGCTGCTGCGCGCCCTGTTCGCCACGGCGACCGGGATGGTGGAGCCGCTGGCGACCCGCCTGGTGCGGCTGCTGATGTACCACGCGGCGCCGCAGGATTACTCGTCGCTGGCCGACCCGAGCCTGGATGGGCAGGCGCGGAAGGCGCGCTTCGGGGCGCCGGCGACGTGGCGGGCCGCGCTTGAGGCGCAGGGCGTGAGCGGAATCGACGACCTGGTGGACTGGGCGGAACTGGGCCGGCTTTGGGAGGACCGCAACGTCATCGCCCACCGCGGAAGCGTCGTGGACGCGCGTCACAGCGCGCAGACCGGCGCCGAGCCCGGCACCGTGCTGGTGCCCTCGCCGCAGGATGTACAGGCGGCGATCGACCTGGTCGGCGCGGCCCGCTACGCCCTGGTAGCCGCCGCGTGGGCGCACCTGGAGCCAGGCGCCGGCGGCCTGATCGCCGAATGCGCCGGCCTGCCGCTTTGGCAGAGCCTGCGGGCGGGCCGCTGGCGGCAGGCCGAGGGCCTGGCCAAGGTCCAGGCCGCGTTCGCCGCCGACGCGGAGGCAGCGGCCACCGGGCGCGTGAACCGGTGGCTGGCGGTGGAGATGGGCCACGGTCTGGAGGCGATCCGGGACGAGGTGTCGCAGTGGGACACCGGCGGCCTGCCGGCGACGTTCCAGATGGCACGCCACCTGCTGCTGCGCGAAGACGACGCAGGCATGGCGATGCTCCGCCAACTCCTCGCCGGCGGAACCCTGACACCCGCTGAGCTCATAGAATTGCCGCTGTTCGACCGGCTCCGCGAAGATGGCAAGCTCTCCGACCTGATCGGCCAATGAAACCTCGATGGCGTGCCGGACCTCAGCTAGGTAGTCCGCCATGGTCATGGCCACCCGCTGCTGCGCAACGTTCCTTCGCCCCCCACGGTGTACTCATTCACCAGTACTTGCTTCGTCGTGGTCTTCCTCATGGATGCGGCTGCGTACCTCGGCGATGAACGATTGCGGGTCGGCCAAGACACCGGCGGCGGCAAGTTCAGTTCCTGCTTGAGCCAGGTAGTCACCAGGCGGGTGAGCTTTCCTCTGGGCAGCCACGTTGGAGCCGATGCGGAGCATCGCGACAGCATCAGTGACATGGGCTGGGGATGAGGTGTCGACAAGGCAGACGCCTGCTATAAGCACGGCCATGCGTGAAGGATCCTCCAGTGCAAGAGCGCTAGCACCCCACATTGCTGTCGCTTGCCACATCTGGACAGAACCCGAGCCTTCTCGGGCTGCGGCGAGGATGGCCTGCAAGTCGCTCCATGGGGTTGGAGATAGCGACCACCATGTCGGGCGCCCGACCGTGGCCGCAGCGAGGCTAGGATCGCTCCATCCCTCGTGACGCGCCTGTTCGATGATGGTCTCAGCGTCGGCGAGTACGTCAACTACCCGTTCGCCGAGCGCCCGTATTGTTTCGGCACGCCGGGCCGCCAGAACTGCGGTGCAGGCCTGGTCGTCGGCGTCCTCGACAGCCAGGCGCTCCGCAGCCCGCAGTTGCTGCAGCGTGATGGTGCCGAAGGCGCTGACGGCGCAAGCTCGCGCAAGGTTTCGCTGTGCGACGTCATCGCTCCACAGGGCCAGGCCGCGTTCTTTCGCAAGTGCTATCGGCGCAAGCCATGCCTCTGCGCCCTGCATGGATAGTTCGCCGAGCGAGCTCAGCGGTGGGGCGTGCGTCAACTGCATGCTTGCAAGGGCCTGCTGCAACCGCGCGAACCGTTCAAGGGCGGCCAGGTGGCTGTCGATGTCCGCCGCCCTGGCCACGACCGACGCGGTCGTGTCGTCGTAGGCCACTGAGCCGCTACCGGCAGACCGCCCGTCGAGGTCTCTGCGTCCAGCCGTGATGTCGTGCTGTGAGTCCGTCGGCGCGAACAGTGTCCTGAACTGCCCGCGCGCGTACTCGAATTCGCCGAGCACCGAAGAGACCAACAGTGCGGAGACATCTACGACGATGTCACTGTTGCGGGCGGCAGCGGCGGCGCTCTCGTCGGCATCGTCATCGGCGTCATTGCTGGTGCCAGCGATGAAATATCCGAGGGCGCGCTGCGCGAGCGTAGACGAGTACGGTCGGCCGATCATTGTCGACAGCATCCCGAAGGGGACTCGTACCTGGCGGATCATCTCGACAAGGTCAAGCAGCGGCCCGTGGTCCTGGCGCATGAACTCGGTCATCTTGGCGACGAGTTCCTCGGTGGTAACTCCCTCGATGATCCTTATGGGGCTGGCTTCGCCATGCCTTTGAGCGTGCAGCGCGAAAGCGGCGAATGCCCGGGCACGGAGGTCATGGGCCAGTTCTACGCGCATGTCCGCGGGCGTAGCCGGCTGCTGGCCTTCATCTCGTGTCCGGGCCACGACTGCGGACAGGAGCTGGCCACTGAACTGCGGGTCATCATCGAACCGATCAGCCAAATCCAACATTCGGGCGAAAACCGCAGCGTTCCCGGGCTGGGTGTCCACGACCGCAGCCCATAGGGCGGCGTCGTGCTTTGAGCGGATCTCGGGATCGTGCGCCGATAGTGTCGCGTGGGCACGCACGGGATCCCCCAGCTTCATCTGGATGTGGATCAGGTTCCAGACATCGTGAGGATCGGCGCGCAGGCCATCGGCGATGTTGACGGATTCGGCGAAATGGTACTCAGCCCGGCGCCAGGACTGCGTCGAGGCGGCCGTGTCATCCGCAGCCTCGGCCGTTCTGACGGCTATCGCGGCCAGGATCCGGTGGGCGGTTCGTCGGCTGAAGGCGTCGAGGCCTGAATGGCCCAAGGCGTCATTAGCGGCCGCTTGCGCCTCATGGGGTCGGCCGAGCTTCATCAGGAGTTCGGCGCTCTGGACCAGGAAGCCAGGCTCGCTGAAGCGCGAGTAGGCGGCCAGCGCAGCTGCCTGGGCATCGTCGAGCCGATCGGCGGCGGCAAGCAGGTCAATCATCTTCAGCGTCGCCGCGTCGTTTGCGTCGGACAGGATGCGCAAGGCCGGCAAGCCAGATGGAAGGTCACGCGCTGCCGCGGCCGTCACCCTCGCCAATGCCTGGACCTCCGGCGTGATCAGGCCCGTCTGGACCATCGTGTCGAGCCTGGCAGAGCGGTCAACCCCGAGATCAGCCAGACGCATCACAGCTTGTGCAAGCTGCTCAGGCCGGGTCTCGTCCAGCACGTCCAGCAGCGATGTCCACTCGGCACGGTTGACTTCGGGGTTGGAAGCCGTGTTGTGGCGCAAGAGCGCGAACCGCTTGTCAATGCCGTCGGGCAGGCTGTCGATCAGCGAGTCGGCCAGCTCGGCTCGGTCGAGCGCGCGAGCAGCATCGGCGGCAGCTGAGATCACCTCCGGCCTCACGGCCTCGCGCTCGCTTGCCCGCCCCTCGGGTGGGTGGAGCGTCCTGTCCAGGATCTGTGCGAAAGAGCCCGCCAGCGTCAGGACCCGCAGGAGCGTCTGGAGGGCCTGCTCAGTAGGTCCATTCCACTGGTGAAGCTGATCGACCGCACGCTCGGCGAGCTCGATTGCGCGTTCCTGGTCATCCGGTCGACGCTGGGCAGACCGCGAACGGCGAGTAAGAAGGTGGGCAAGGCTAGTGAGGTGCTGCCAGCTGTCGGACTCGAGCGCTAGGGCCTTCTCGGCTAGGTCCACCGCCGCATTCAAGTCGTCAGCCAGCGCGCGCTGCGCCGCGACGAACGCGAGCACGAAGGCGTCATCGGCGATAGCAGCTAGACGTGTCGCGAGATCGGCCGGTACCGGGATCGGCGCGGCGGCAGCGGGGTGGCCTAGGACCAGGAAGCCGATCTCGACACGGGCGCTGAAATCAGGCGACATTGCCTGAGCGGACCCGAGCAGGTCGCGTGCCCGGTCGGGATCGAAATTGAGCGCGATCAGGCCGGCACTGGTGGTGAACCGGAGCTGATGAGACCGGAATCGGTCAGCACCCGCGAGCAGGGCTTCGACCGCCAGATCGTCCACGCCGTGCGAATGGGCGAAGTCGGCGAGCGCGGCATAGCCATCCGCTCCCAGGTTTGTCAGCCAGTGCGGCATGCCGACGAGCAAGGTCCGCGCAGTGAGTTCCGGTGCGTTGCGCCCTCGTGCCAGGTGAGCGCACAGCAACGACGCGTCGGCGTGCGACGCTAGAGCAAGGCCCCGGACGATGCCAGCAGTGGACGGTGCCAGACGGCTAAGGTTGTCGTCGTAGTCCTCGGCCGCCGTATTGGCGAACTTCTCAGCGGCGGTCTCCCACGGCCCGCGGGCACTCGCAATGACATTTGATTGCGGTATCTGGACGAAGACACCGCCCCGTGGCCCGGTCTGAAGCGTCCGCTCGGTAATTTCCTGCCAGTAAATGGCCTTGGTACCGAGGTCAACCAGCAGCACATAGATGGGGAGTGAGTGGTTAAGCCAGTACGAGATGTGCCGCTTCTTCGGCCGGAATATCCACCCGTCGTCGTAGGACTCCTCGAACCAGGACGGACCCGTCTTGATCTGCAGGCCAACGAGCCGACCGGTCGGGCGGCCCTCACGCTTCATCTCGACCTGCGCATCGACGCCGAAATCGGACGTGCCCTGCTCCCGGAAGACAAACCCGAGATCAAGGGTCACGCTGAGGCTGCACAAGGCGATCCCGGCGCGGTCAGTTTGGTCAGTGTCTGACGTAATGACTGCTCCCCCCAACCACTCGTGTGTTACGTCGAAGGATAGAGGCGGCCACGGAACGACGAAGGCCGTCGACCGGCGCATAGATGGATCGGTCGGAGACCATCCACCGCTCCATCGCGGGCGAGCCGGGAGGGTAGGTTCGCCCCGTGGACACCGAGATGCGAGTGCGGGACTGGCGGCTGGGGCAGGTCACCGCGGAGCGCCTGTGCGCGGGCATCCTGAGGATCAGCGGATACGTCGATGTCGACCCGCAGGCGCCCCTTGGCGGACCGGACGGCAAGAAGGACATTGTGGCGTGGCGAGCCGGGAAGAAGTACATCGCGGCCTGCTACTTCCCAACGACGCCTGTCACCTTCACCGACATCACTAGGAAATACAGGTCGGACTACGCCGGGGTGGCTGCCAACGGGGCCGACGGGTTCAGGTTTTTTGTCAACCAGATGCTCACTGTGGGCCAGCGAGCGAAGCTCCTAGCGCTCGGCAACCATACTGCGGACGAGATCTTCCACCTTGAGCGGATCCGAGGCGAACTCGACGGTCCCCGCGGCTACGGCCTCCGGCTGGAGTACCTGCAGATCCCGATGACTCCGGAGGAGCAGGTCTCCTACCTCAACACACTGGAGCAAGACACTGTCCAGCGTCTCATCAAGAACGAGGCTGAGCCAGACTGGAACGTCCCCGCCATCGCCCGCCTCGACGTGTCCCTGCTCCAGATGCTGCATGAGATCATGCTCGGGCCGATATCTCACGGCGGCCTGATCCGGGCAATCATGGTGCACGTGGCAGACGGTAAGGGCGGAGTCGTGTACACGCCGCCCCCACCGGACCTCATCAGGGGTCAACTGCAGGATCACTGCGCCTGGTGGCGGGGGGCATACGCTGACACGCTTACTGCAGGTCATGAGGAACGCCTGCAAGTGCTCGCACGGCTTCATTATGGGATCGTTTCGGTGATGCCCTTCACGGACGGCAACGGCCGACTGGCCCGCCTTGTCACCCACCTCGCTGCCCGCGAACTCCTCGGACGCGGCGTGGCGGTGGACCTAACGACCGACCGCGCTGCCTACTACCAGGCGCTCAATGATGCGGACGGCGGGAATCTCGTCGAGTTGACCGAACTGATCCGCGCATCGCTCATCTCCCCCCGATAAGGACCCTAGGCCTGGGGGAACTGACGTCGTCCGGACGCGTGGCGAATCGCCTTGAGCAAGAGTCGAGTACTCATCGATCGCCCGTTGAGGTGTGCAGATCTGAATGTTCTGCATGCGGCCGAGCGAGCGATCAAGCATTCCGCAGACAGCGCATACTCGGCATCGATCCGCGCGTCCCGCCCTGTCCGCGACATCGCCAGCGCGGTCGCCCGCCGTGGTGACGGGCACCCAGGCGCGGAGTCACGACAGTGGCCGCGCCGCATGCTCACGATTCCGGCAGCAGACCGCCATGGCCGTGCTCACGATGGGTGTCGCAAGATGCTCATGCCGAGCGTCGGCGTAACACCTGACCACGGGTCCCACCGCCGATGCATGCGTGACCGCGAGCCCGCCAAGTTCCGGGTCAGGTGATCTCGCCGAGCGGGATGAGGGCTGCAGCGGCTTCGGCGGCGGCACGGGCGACCTCGGGCAGCACGGTCGTGTACGTGTCGGAGGTGATGGCCCGGGACGAGTGACCGAGCATGTCCTGCACGATCTTGATGTCGACCCCGGCGGCCAGGGCGAGGGTGGCCGCGCCGTGCCGAAGATCATGAAGCCTGATGGGCGGCAGCCCGGCCAGGTAGGCGATCTGCTCGAAGGTCGCGGTGACGGCGGCGGGGTGCAGCGGGCTGCCATCGGGATTGGTGAACTCGAACCCGGACTCGTGCCAGGCGCCTTCCGCCTGTTCCTTTTCTTGGTCGTGCTGGCGGCGGTGGGCGCGGATCACCGCGGTGGTCTGGGCGTCGAGGGCGACGTGCCGTTCGCCGGCTTCTGATTTCGGGGGCGCCTGCTCGGTGGCCCAGCCGAGCTGGGTGATCTGCCAGCGGATGGCGGTGACCGAAGCGTCCAGGTCGGTGTCGGTGCGGCGCAGCCCGCACGCCTCGCCGCGCCGCAGCCCCCGGTAGGCGATCAGGTGGTACAGGGCGTACAGGCGGTGGGAGCGGGCGCGGGTGAGGAACACCTTGGTCTGGGCGGGAGTCCACACCATGACCGGGGACGGCCGCGGGGTGGAGAGCCAGATGTCGAGCGGGCTGACCCTCCGGCCGTTGGCGCGGGCGGCGGCGAGCCGGGCCTGGAAGTCGTGCTGCCAGGCGCGGACACGCTCGCCGGTCCACACCAGCGGCTTGGGCCGTTTGCCGGACGGCAGGCTGACCAGCGCGGCGACGTTGACGTCCAGCATGCCGGGATGCTGCTTCATGTAGGTGCCCAGCGCCGAGCGCAGCGTGGCTCGGATGCGCTGCTTGGTAGCCGGGCCGACCAGCCAACCCTTCACCGCGGCCAGCTGGGCGGGGTCGCCGCTGGCGCGGGCCAGGACGATGGCGTCGTTGCGCTCGTCGATGGCGTCGAACACGCTGGCGACGTCGGCCACCCGCAGCCGGTTCAGCCGGATGTGGCCGATGTGCGGCTTGAAGTAGAGCCGGATGTGCGGCTCGTAGCTGCGGACGGTGCCGCTGCGCAGGTCCTTCTTGGCGGCCAGCCATTCATCCAGCCACTGGCCGACGGTGACCTGCGCGGCCCCAGGGTCGTGGCCGAGCCTGGTCGCCTTGCGGACCGCGGCCGGGTCGGGCAGCTGCCTGATGGTCTTGACGGCCCGCTGGATGACCTCGGCGACCTGGATCCGGCCCTCCACGTCGCCGGGAGCGGCGATGGCCAGCAGGTCGCGGGCGGCGGCCAGCTCCTGCTCTGCGTCATCCTGGGTGGCGAACCCGCCCCGGCGCAGCGGGTTGCGCCTGCTGCCGTCCGGATGGGGCGGGAGCTCAAGCTGGTAGTACCAGGTGCCGTGCCGGCTGCTCCACGCGCCGTTGGCGCGGCGCAGCTTCTGGCATTTCTGGCCCAGCCGCCTGCCCTCCTCGTCACGGCAGCTGCACTGCTTATATGTGGTGCCCGCGGCCATCGGCGATGCCTACCTTTCTTCTCTGTCGCCCAAATTGGCGAGGACCGGCAGGCCGAGCGCGGCGAGCAGGCCGGGAGTGGGCACCAGCCAGGTCGCCCCGGCCCGGATCACCGGGCACGGGAACTCGCCGGCCCTCGCGAGCTCGTACGCCTTGGTCCGGCCCAGCCCGAACGCCCGCCCCGCCGTGACCAGGTCTGTGACCGCGGGCAACTCACCCACTTCGGCCAGGGACATCCCGCGGATCACCGGCAGCCCCGCGTCCCGCGTGACCCCGCCGGTGCGGGCCGGGATCCGGGAGCATCACGACTAGGAGCACGTGCCGCCTTCCTGCCGCCTGAGCGCTGCGCCAAGGTGGCAGCGAACTGGCCGTCGGCTTGCGACTGGGGTGCCCGGGCGGCGGCCGACGGCGCGGGCCTGCCGCGCGCGCCTGGCGCCGCTGGCGTGCAGGCCTGGCTGGCCTTCCGCCCGGGACCGGCAGTATCGACGCTCTTCTCGTGCGGCCACGTCAAGTCCGCCGGGGATGGCGCGCTCGGCGCGGCCGCGATCTGTATCAGCAATCGGAGCGCGGCGGCGGCCTGGGCGGGGACGACGCCGTTGCCGAGCGCCCGGATCCGCGCGGCGTAGGGAAGGCCGGGTATGCCGGCGACCCAGCCCGCGGGGAGCCCTTGGCACCATTCGGTGAATTCGGCACTGATCCGGAACCGGCCGCTGCGGCCGCGCTGTGCCGGGAACGGCGCGGCCCTGCCGATGACTGCCTCCCACCGGCGGATCGCCGGCTCGTACCGGCCCCAGCCGTCGCGTTGCCAGTTCTCGGCCAGGCCGCGGGCGACGTCGTTGAGGTTTACCTGATGCCCGCCGGCCCGGCGCTGCTCAGGCAGCTGGGCGCCGTGGTGGTCGCGGGCCTGCGGGGTGGGCAGCAATGAAGACCCGCTCCCTCGGGTGCGGGGCACCCACGTCGCTGGCGCGAAGGCGGCACCATGCCGCGTCGTACCCAGCGGCGGCCAGGTCCCCGAGAACTCTTCCCATGCCCCGTCCGGGCCAGGCGAGGGCGGCCACGTTCTCCACGACGATGCGGTCTGGTTCCAGATCGCGAACGGCGTCCATGACATGGTTCCAGGCACTGCTGCGGGTCCCTTCGGTCAGGCCGGCGCCGCGGCCGGCGAAGCTGATGTCCTGGCACGGGAACCCGGCGGTGATCACGTCCACCGCCGGGACGGCCGCCCAGTCCGCGTTCGCGATGTCGCCGAGGTTGGGGACGGGGAACCTGGCGGCGAGGATGGCGGAGACGTGCCGGTCGTTGTCCGCGCACCAGGCCAGCTCCCCGCCGAGCACCTCCATCACCGCCAGGTCGAGCCCCCCGTAGCCGGTGCACAGGCTGCCGACCCGGCACGTGCTCATGCGGCTCGTGTCGCATCGGCCTGGTCAGCCGCTGCACGCCGATGAAACGGCGCCACAGATGGATCGCCGGGTTCGCGCTGAAGACCCTGGAGTTCGCTCGAACTGCCGGGAACAAGGCGGTACTGGAGGACTAGCAGGTCCTCGTGCACGATCAGGTGCCATGGCTCGCCTCGGGCTCGGGCCTTGCGGGTGTTGTCGAGCTGGAAGAAAGACGGCCGGGCGACCAGGCGGTCGCCGTCGAGCCCGGCCAGCAGGGCCACGCACCGCTCGACGGGGCTCAGCCCGGCGGCGCGGCCGGCGGCGATGACGGCGCTGGGCAGGTCGACCAGCTCGCCGCGGTGCCGCCACGGGCGGGCGGTGATGACCACGATCCCGCCGGGCCGCAGCAGGGCGGCGCAGCCGGCGAGGATGCGGGTGATGCCGTCGAGCAGGGCGTCCAAGCCGTGGTGGGCGAGGTTGACCGGGTCGCGGCTGTAGCGGTTGTTGAACTTGCGCACCCCGCCCGCACTAGCGCGGACGTGCCCGTGCACGCTGGAGCCGTAGGGCGGCGACGTGACGATCAGCGCGATCGTGCCGCGTGCCGAGGCGGGAGCGATCGCGGGGAGCTGGCGGGCGTCCCCGCATACGACCTCGCCGGTGCCGGTTGCGCCGTGACGACAGGCGTGGGCGATCCCGGCGGCGGCCAGGCCAGCCCAGCGGGGCTCGTACTCGACGCCGAGGGCGTCGCGGCCGAGGTGGACGGCCTCGATCAGGGTGGTGCCGATCCCGCACATCGGGTCGGCGACCAGGTCGCCGGGCTGGGTGTAGCGGGCGATCGCGGTGGCGGCGATGGCGGGCAGCATCTTGCCGGGGTGGGCGGTGGCGGCGGGCAGGTACCGACCGGCGCGCTGGGCGCGGGCATCGCGCTGGGCGGTGGGCCACACCGACAGCCGCAGGTCACCGTCCTCGATGGCCGCCGGGTGCGGGTCGGCGGCGGCCTGGTGGGGGCGGGGCTCAGTCATGGCGGGGGCCTCCGGGTAGCCGGAAGAGCAGGACGTCGCTGTGGACCGGCCGCTGCGGCCCGGCGGGCCGACTGCCGGGCGGCCGGGCCGAGGCCTCGGCGGGCAGGCGGAGGCGGCCGCCGGAGATGGCGGCGTGGACGGCGATGATGTGCTGGGTGTAGACCAGCCCGGCCGCGCGGGCGCTCGCGGTGATGTCGCCGGCGTGGCCGGGGTGGCAGGCGGCGTTGGTGATGACCGCCAGCAGCCCGCCGGGCGCGAGCACCCGGTGGCATGCCGCGAACATCATCCCGGGGCCGGCAGCGGCCGCACCGGGGCGGCCGGCACCCGGCGCGCAGCCGGGCGTGCCGCAGGCGGTGACGACGGCCAGGGCGGCCTGCCCGGCGT
>JAJYUU010000278.1 GCA_021792405.1 Actinomycetes bacterium | reverse complement strand
ATCCCGGCCGGGCAGATCACGGACCTGGAAAAGGCCGGGATCCTGCACCGGCACGACTTCCACGGCGAGTGGAACTACACGGTCAACCCAGGCAACTAACTGCGCGTGTTATTTTTGGACGCTGACTAAGGCGTGACGTCAAGTACGTCGTCATCTACCAGCGCTCTAGGGCCTTCCGCAACTTTGCCGATGCCGTCATCGTCAAGCGGCAGCTGGAGAAGCTGGGCGTCAAGCTGATCTCGGCTAAGGAGGACTTCGGCGAGGGTGTCTGGGCCGATGCCATGGAAGGCATCACCGACATCTTCAACGAGGTCCAGGTCCGGCTTAACGGCCAGGACATTGCTATCAAGATGGGCAACAAGGCTCGTAACGGCGGCACGCTGGGCAAGGCCAAGATCGGCTATCTCAACGACACCAAGAACATCGAAGGACACAAGGTCAACACCATCTCCATCGATCCCGAGCGGGCCAAGTACATCCCGATGGCCTTCGAGTTGTTCGCCGCCGGGCAGCACACCATCGACGAACTTCGTGACGAACTGGCCGAAGCCGGGCTGACCATGCCACCCGATGCCCGGTGGGGCCGGCGGCCCGTTTCCAAGACCACCCTGGCCAAGGTCCTGCGAGACCGCTACTACCTCGGCGAAGTCTGCTACCAGGGCATCTGGTACCCCGGCCGGCGCGAGGCGCTGGTCAGCGCAGAGTTGTTCGACCGGGTCCAGCGCGTCCTTGACAGCCACTCGGGCTCCGGCACCCGCTACCGGACCCACAAGCACTACCTCAAGGGACTGCTGTAGTGCGCCCGCTGCCGCAGCCGGCTGACTCTCCAGCGAGCCCAGGGCAATGGCGGGGAGTACTTCTACTTCCTCTGCCGCGGCAAGCAGGAGCACCGCTGCGACCTGCCTTATATCTCCGTTGAGATCTTCGAAGGTGCCGTCATCGACTTCTACGGCACCAACACCTGGTTGCCCGCCGAGGTCCGTGACCAGATGGCCGGGCGGGTCGACGAGGCTATGGACGACAGTTTCGGTCTGAGCGCGGAGATGCGGGCCGACTTCGCCGACCAGTTGGAGCGGCTCGACCGCAAAGAGCACTACTTCCTCGACCTGGCCGCCGAAGAAGGCTGGCCCAAGGACAAGCTCCGCGAGAAGATCGCCGCCATCCGGGCCGAACGAACCCAGATCCAGCGCAGCCTGGAGACGACTGAACACCAGCTTGATACAGGCCGGCAGGTCTTCTACCGGGCGCTGGAACTGCTCAACCAGCCGGCCGGGATGTACCGCAGCGGCGGTGAAGCCGTCCGGGCCATCCTCAACCGGACCTTCTTCACCCGTCTCTACGTGGATGCCAGCAAAGTCACCGAGGCCGAACTGCGTGAACCGTTCGACATCCTGACCGAGGCCTACCGGCTCTACAGGAGCCGTCAGGCCCGCACCTACCAGCGCAGGGCACCGGTACACGCCGGCAAAGACATGAGGAGCGCCGCTCCGGTAGCTGGCGCTCCTCATGATCATTTGACCTTGATCGATTCAGTCGCCTCAGTCTTTGACCGAGGTTGGAGTAAACCGATCATGGTCGGGACGGCGGGATTTGAACCCGCGACCCCTTGACCCCCAGTCAAGTGCGCTGCCAAGCTGCGCTACGTCCCGGTACTGCCTGCCCGCCTGTGCGGCGTGCCGCTCAGGCAAGGCCTACTCACCTTAGCGCAGAACGGGCGTCATCCGGCGCGGCAGCCGCCTGCCTACGCCAGCGCGCCAAACCCGGTAGATCGCCGCGGTGCGCCCGCTGTTAGTCTGCCGCCTGGCGCCGCACCCCTGGCGCCCGGCGCCGCCGCGCGGGACGGGAGCAGTGCAGCAGATGGATGACCGCCTGGCCACGCTGATCCCGCAGCCAGTCTCGGTGGAACCGCGCGCTGGCGTGCTGACCCTGCCGTCGAACCCGGAGGTCCGCGCCGACGGCTCCGGGCCTGTCGCGCTCACCGCGGCGGCCGCATCGTCGGTCCGGCACCTGCTGGGCAAGCTGCCCTGGCCGGCGTCACCGGCGCCGTGGGTACCGCCAGCACCGGGCGGCCCGGGCGGCCTGGCCGCCTCCGCGCCTCCCCGGACACCGCCGATAGTGAGCGTGATCCTGGACGCCGGACTCGGGCCGGAGGCCTACCGGCTGGTCATCGGTGCGGACGGCGTCACGATCGCGGCCGGCGATCCGGCCGGTGCCGGTTACGCCGCGCAGACCATCCGCCAGCTCCTGCCCGAGGACGCCTGGCGGGCAGCCCCGCTGCCGGGCGCGCCTGCCTGGCAGCTGCCGTGTGCCGAGATCGCCGACCGGCCAGCGCTGGCGTGGCGGGGCGCGCACATCGACGTTGCCCGCCACTTCGCCACCAAGCGCGAACTGCTGGCGCTCATCGACGCCCTTGCCGCGATCAAGCTGAACAGGCTGCACCTGCATCTCACCGACGACCAGGGCTGGCGGATCGAGAGCCGCCTGCATCCGGCGCTGCATGAGGTGGGGTCACATCGGCCGCGAACGCGGATCAGCCTCAACAGCGAGAAACCCGCGGTCTATGAGGACGTCCCGCACGGCGGCTACTACACGCTGGCCGACCTCGCGGAGATCGCCTCGTTCGCGGCGCAGCGGGGCATGTCGCTGGTGCCCGAGATTGACCTGCCCGGCCACACCGCGGCGCTGCTTGCCGCGCTGCCCGAACTCGGCTCCGGACCGCCGCCGCCTGGCGGCTACCAGGTCAGCCCGGACTGGGGCATCTTCCCGTACCTGCTCGTGCCAGGGCCGGAAACGATGAGCCTGCTGCGCGACGTTCTCGGTGAGCTCATCGGCGCCACCAGTGCACGGTTCGTGCACATCGGCGGCGATGAGTGCCTGCTGGACCGATGGCGCGAGGATCCAAGGGCCGACGCTATCCGTCGCAGCCGCGGCCTGGCTACCGCTGAGGATCTGCACGGCGCGTTCCTGCGTGATGTCGCTGACGTACTGGCAGCGGACTTTGCCGTCAGGGCCGTGGTGTGGGACGAGGGCTTCGCCAGCACCGCGGGGCGGGCCGGGATGCTCAGGCCCGATACGGTCGTGATGGCATGGCGCGGCATGCAGATCGCGCTGCAGGCGGCGCGGGCGGGGCACGATGTCGTCGCCGCGCCGGTGCTCCCGACGTACTTCGATTACTACCAGGAACGGGCTGACACCGAGCCGGTCGCCATCGGCGGGCCGGTCGCCCTGAGCGACGTGGCGGCGTTCGCGCCGGTGCCGCCTGACTGGGCGCGGCCCGAACGGGACCGGCTGATCGGCACGCAGTTCCAGGTCTGGACCGAGTACATCCGGGACGGCCGGGCGCTGGAATACATGATCTTTCCCCGGGCCTGCGCGCTCGCTGACGTTGCCTGGTCGGGCGGGCCGGTGCCGCCAGGCGGGCCGGCGCTGCCTGGCCGGGCGGATGCGGCCGGCGCCGGGCGGCCGCCCTTGCTGGACCGGATCAGGGTGCATCTGCGCAGGCTGGACGCTGCCGGGCTGGAGTACCGGCCGCTCGCCGGGCCGCGGCCGTGGCAGCAGGGCGGCTCCGGACCGCGTCGTCACCGGCCCGGCTACCTGGTCCAGGACGTCGC
>JAJYUU010000124.1 GCA_021792405.1 Actinomycetes bacterium | reverse complement strand
GCCGGCGTCTGGGCTGGCTGCCTGCGCGAGCGAACCCTGGTGCCAGTCACCCCGAGGATCTCCTGGCGGATGCTGCGGCTCAGCGGTCGCCGTGACGGAAAGGACTGACGCCACATGGGCAACGGCTGGTTCGAGTCGGTGGCGCAGGCGCAGCGGCGCGCGCGCAAGCGGCTGCCCGCCTCGGTCTACGGCGCGCTGCTGGCAGGGTCAGAGCGCGGGCAGACCCTCGAGGACAACGTCCGCGCGTTCGCCGAGCTGGGCTTCGCCCCGCATGTGGCCGGGAGCCCGGCGGAGCGCGACCTGGCGACCACCGTACTTGGCCAGCCCGTCTCGCTCCCGGTGATCATCTCGCCGACCGGGGTGCAGGCGGTTCACCCCGACGGCGAGGTGGCGGTCGCGCGCGCGGCGGCGGCTCGCGGTACCGCGATGGGCCTCAGTTCGTTTGCCAGCAAGCCGGTGGAGGACGTCGTCGCGGCGAACCCGAAGACGTTCTTCCAGATCTACTGGTGCGGTAGCCGTGATCAGATCCTGGCCCGGCTGGACCGGGCCAGGAGCGCAGGCGCGGTGGGCCTCATCCTGACCGCGGACTGGACCTTCTCGCACTCCCGCGACTGGGGCAGCCCGAAGATCCCGGACCGGATGGACCTGCGCACGATCCTGCGGCACGCGCCGGAAGCGGTGATCAGGCCGCGCTGGCTCTCCGGCTACGCCAGGACGGGCCGGCCGCCGCAGCTGACCGTGCCGAACATGGCGCTGCCCGGCATGGCGCCGCCAACCTTCTTCGGCGCCTACGGCGAGTGGCTGCAGACGCCGCCGCCGACCTGGGACGACGTTGCCTGGCTGCGCGAGCAGTGGAGCGGGGCGTTCATGCTCAAGGGGGTAACGAGGATCGACGACGCCAAGCGTGCCGTCGACGCCGGCGTCAGTGCGATCTCGGTCTCCAATCACGGCGGCAACAACCTGGACGGCACGCCGGCCACGATCCGGTTGCTGCCGGGCATCGCGGACGCGGTCGGCGGCCAGGTCGAGGTGCTGCTGGACGGCGGAGTCCGGCGGGGCAGCGACGTGGTGAAGGCACTCGCGCTCGGTGCTCGCGCGGTGATGATCGGCCGGGCGTACCTGTGGGGCCTTGCGGCAGGCGGGCAGGCAGGCGTGGAGAACGTGCTGGATATCCTCCGAAACGGGCTGAATTCCGCGCTGCTCGGCCTCGGCAGGTCGTCGGCATGCGACCTGAACAGGGAAGACGTGATCATCCCGGCCGGATTCCTGCGGAGTCCGGGCGGCTGACGGGCTGGCAGACATGACAACTGTCACGCCCATGTCGTGACGGCCAGGTCATTAATGCGTTGCCCGCGGCTGAGATCATCAGTCCATGACGGTGACGAACAACGACCCGCAAGCATGGTCGGCTGGCAGCCATCCGCTGGCTGTCGAACCAGGCGATTTCCCGGGGCCTGGTATCGGCGGTGATGCAGACCGGCGGCTTGCTGAAGGACCTGACCGTGCGCGAGACAGTCGAGTACACCGCCAGCCTGTTCGCGCGGAGCCAGCCGGTCGGCGAGGTGCTGAGCGGGGCAGGTATCACCGAGATCGCCGATCGGCGGGTCGGTAAGTGCTCGGGCGGTGAGCAGCAGCGGTTGCGGTTCGCGCTGGCGTTGCTGTCCGATCCCGAACTGCTCGTCCTTGACGAGCCGACGACCGGCATGGACGTGGAGGGCCGGCGCAGTTTCTGGTCGGCTATCCGCAAGGACGCCGAGCAGGGCCGGACAGTATTGTTCGCTACCCACTACCTGGAAGAGGCCGACGCTTACGCCGACCGGATCGTGCTGCTCCGGCAGGGCCGCATCGTCGCTGACGGTACGGCAGCCGAGATCAAGGCGATGGCAGCCGGCCGGACCGTGCGCGCCACTCTTGCCGGAGCGGGCGAGGCACTGCTGGCGGACATCCCCGGCGCTGACAGCGTCGAGGTCCGCGGCGGGACTGTGCTGGTGCACGCCCGCGACAGCGACGCGGTCGCCCGGTACCTGCTGACTCAGACCGACGCGAAAGACCTGGAGATCACCGCCCGCGGTATCGAGGACGCCTTCCTCGCGCTCACCGGTGACACTGCCGAGCCAGGCACGGCAACCACTGCCTCGGGCACTGCGACCAGTGGAGCATTCTGATGAGCCATCGATGTCGGCCGGCCTGTGGATCGCGACGGGGCTATCGGTGTGGATCGGCTCGCTGCTGTTCGCGGCGTTCGGCTGTTTCTCGGCTACCTGCTGCCGGCCGAGAACGTCATGCAGCTCATCGGGCTCATCCTCGCCCTGCTGTCGTTCGCGGGCGGCCTGTGCATCCCGGTCAGCCAGTTCGCGCAGGCCGTGCAGGATATGGCCAAGTGGACTCCGATGTACGGCCTTAACCAGCTGGTGCACACTCCGCTGCTCGGCAATGGCGTCGACTGGACGTGGGCAGTCAACGTCGTGGCCTGGCTGATCATCTTCGTCGGCGGGGCGGCCTGGCGGATGCGCAAGGACACTGCCCGGGTCTGACCTGCCTGCGCTGGCCTGCCCGCGCTGAGCCGCCCACAGCCGCCGGCGTGGCCGGCCGGCAACGACAGGCTCGACAACCGCTGCCCGATCTAGCAGGATCGTCTGGTCTACCGGTGCAGAGCCGGGCCGTCGGCCCGACAGGACGGTCATGAAGCTGGACAACGAGTTCACTGTGAACGTGCCGATCGAGCAAGCCTGGGCGGTGCTGACGGACCTGGAGTTGATCGCCCCCTGCATGCCTGGCGCGCAGCTGACGGGCGTCACCGACGGCATCTACAGCGGCAAGGTAAAGATCAAGGTCGGTCCCATCACTGCCGAGTACGGGGGCACTGCGCAGTTCTCCGTGAAGGACGAGGCGGCCTACCGGGCAGTGATCGACGCACGCGGCCGCGACTCACGGGGCAACGGCAATGCGGCCGCGGTGATCGCGGCGCAACTGCAGCCGACCGGTCTGGCCACCGTGGTCAGCGTGAGCACGGACCTGACGATCGCGGGCCGGGTTGCCCAGTTCGGCAGCGGGATGATCAAGGAAGTATCGGCGAAGCTGCTCGGCCAGTTCGTCGCTTGCCTTGAGGGCAAGCTCAGCGCCGGCACGGTCAGCGGGCCGGCACTGAGCAGCGCTGGAGCCGCTACCGCCGGATCGTGTACGCCGGGCGATACGGGCCCGGCCGCAGGCGCCGCCGTGCCCATCGCAGCGGTCGGCGGAGCAGGTGCTGACAGCGCGGTGGCGAGCACTGCGGCGGCAAAATCAGCGGCAGCGAGCACGGCGGTGGCAGGCAATGGGACCGCCAGCAGCGCGGGCGCGGGTCAGGCCGCGGGGCCGGCGTCAGGGGCAGCTGCCTCGGTGGCTGCGCCCGGCCCGGAACCGGCCGCACTTGACCTGATGAGCGTGGCCGGCCGGGCCATCTACAAGCGGCTGGTCCCGCTGGCCGCCGGGCTCGTCGTGCTGGCGGTCATTATCTACCTGATCGTCCGTTACGCCTGAGTCTGGCAACCCCCCACCTCGGGCCCCGCGGGCACTTTGCACTCGATACCAGCGTTTGCGCGTCGCTTTGGACACAATATTTCCTCTTTGCGACGCGCGGCTGCAGTGATAAGTCGCCATAGTCGTTGCGAGGCTTTTGCCAACTAGCTGCCCTCAGGCCGCGTCTTAGTCGTAACCGTGCGAAACGGCGCGGCAGTTACGCGGCGAGGGGTGCACATGCCAAAGCCCGTCGGTGGAAACCAGCGGTACGTGGCCGGCCTGGACGGGCTCCGCGCGCTGGCGGTGCTGGCGGTCATCGCTTACCACGTGGACATCGGCTGGGCGCAGGGCGGGTTACTAGGCGTCGGCATCTTCTTCACCCTCAGCGGCTATCTCATCACTGACCTGCTGCTGGCTCATCAGGCGGCGACCGGTGCGCTGGGCCTGGTGCGCTTCTGGCAGCGCCGGGCTCGCAGGCTATTGCCGGCCCTGTTCGTCATGCTCGCGGTCGTGGCAGTGTGGGTTGCGCTGCTGCGGTCCAGCCAGCTTCCGGCCCTGCGCGGTGCGATGGCGGCTGCCGTCGGCTACGTGAGCAACTGGTGGCTGATCGCGCAGAACTCCTCGTACTTCGCCCGGTTCGCGCCACCTACCCCGCTCGGCCACCTGTGGTCGCTGGCCGTGGAAGAGCAGTTCTACCTGCTCTGGCCGTGGCTGATCCTGGTGGGCCTGTACCTGACCCGGCGCCTTGGCGACGAGCCGAGGCGGCGCTGGCTAGCGGGCGGGACACTCGCGCTTGCCGCCGCGTCCGCCGGTCTTATGGTCGCCCTTTACCATCCCGGTTATGACCCGACGCGGGTCTACGACGGCACTGATACGCGCGCGTTCGCCCTGCTGATCGGCGCGGCACTGGCAATCGCGCGGCCAAGCCGGCAGATGGCGGCGGATGCCAGCCGCCGGAGCAGGCTGGCACTCGACGGGGCGGGGACGGCCGGCCTCATCGTCATCGCGCTGCTGATCTGGCGGACCAGCCAGTACTCGCCGTTCCTGTACCGGGGCGGAATGGTGCTGCTATCGGTGGCGACGGCTGCGGTGGTGCTGGCGGTGGTGTCGCCTGCCTGTCGTCTTGGCAGACTGCTCGGCGTGGCGCCGCTGCGGTGGCTGGGGGTCCGGTCCTACGGCATTTACCTGTGGCACTATCCGATCATCGTGCTCACCACTCCGGCGAGCGGCCAGGAGTCCCTGCTCCGGGGTGCGCTGCAGGTCGGGGCCAGCATCGTGGTCGCTGCCCTGTCGTGGCGCCTGATCGAGGAGCCGGTGCGGCACGGCGCGCTCGGCCGGTGGCTTGCCCGGCTGCGGTCGGCAGCATGGCGACCTAGCCGGAAAGACCTGGCCGCGGCGGGAGCGGGCTTGTGGGCTCTCGGCCTGGTAGCCGGCGCGCTCGCCGGGGTACTGCCCGCAACGGCGCCCGGCTCCTCGCAGCCGGCCAGCGGCAGCACGATCAGCGCAAGCGGTTCCGCGGCTGCCGTCGGAGCGGGCCAGGCGGCAAGCGGCGCTACCGGCCGCACGACCGCGGCCCGGCGCGACTCGGCGCCGGCCGCGGATCCGGCGTTCCCGCTGAAGACGTCCTGCACGTCTGTCGCCCACTTTGGCGACTCCACTTCTGACGGACTGGTGTCGGCTGCGTACCTGCCCAACCCGGCTCAGCGCATCAACGCGCAGTACGCCGACGTCGGAGTCAGGCGGACTCGCTTCGAGATCCAGGGCGGTACCTCGATAGTGGAGACGATCCTGAACGAGCCGAACGCGTACACGCTGGCGAGGGACCTGGTACGGCATGGCTATCGCGGTTGCTGGGTGCTGGCCCTCGGCACCAACGACACCGCTGACGTGGCGGTCGGCTCGAACGTCGGCCTCGCGACCCGGATCACGCGGATGATGTCCGTCATCCGTGGTGAGCCGGTTCTCTGGGTCAACGTGAAGTCACTGCTCGCCGTCGGCCCGTACGCCGAGCGGAACATGCAGGCCTGGAACCGCACTCTGCTGCGAGCCTGCCGCCGGTACCCGAACATGAGGGTCTTCGACTGGGCTGCGCTCGCCCGGCGGCAATGGTTCATTCCGGACGGGATCCACTACACCTCGGAAGGGTACGCACAGCGGTCCCGGCTGATTGCCGAGGCGCTTGCCCTGGCTTTCCCGCGGCCCGCCTCGGTGGCGGCCTTGCCAAGCCTGGCCCAGCGGCTGCTCGCGGCCCAGCAACGGGCGAGCTGCGTGGTCAGCTAGCGAGGCAGGATCTCGGCCAGGTCGAACCGCACCGGCTCCTCGAGCTGCCCGAATCCGCACGAGCGCGGATCGCGGTCGTCCCGCCAGCGGACCCACTGCGCGGTATGCCGGAACCTGGTCCCTTCCATGTGCTCATACCGGACCTCGGCGACGCGCTCGGGTCGCAACGGCACGAACGACAAGTCCTTCCCGGCATTCCACCTGCTGCCCTCGGCCTCGCGCGGGTGCCGCACGCCTTCCGGCCGCAGTTCGCCGGCCCAGTTCCAGGGGTGCCCGTCGAAGCTGGTGACCAGCGGCTGGACTTCGGCGAACAATTCCCGCCGCTTGGCCATCGGGAACGCGCCGACGACCCCGACGCTGGCCAGGCGCCCGGCATCGTCATACAAGCCGAGCAGCAGCGAGCCGATCGCATCCGGGCCGCTCTTGTGCAGCCGGTACCCGGCTACCACGCAGTCGGCCGTCCGCTCATGCTTGATCTTGAACATGACCCGCTTGTCCGGCTCGTACGCGCCGTTGAGCGGCTTGGCGACCACCCCGTCCAGGCCCGCCCCCTCGAACTGGCTGAACCAGCCGGTCGCCACGGCCTTGTCCCTGGTCGCCGGCGTCAGGTAGACCGGCGGCGCCGCGGAGTTCAGTGCCTCGCAGAGCATGGCCCGGCGCCGTTCGAAGGGCAGGTTCGTGCAGTCGTTGTCGCCCAGCGCCAGCAGGTCGAAGGCGACGAACGCGGCCGGCGTCTGGCTGGCCAGCAGGCGCACCCGGCTGTCGGCCGGATGGATCCGCTGCAGCAGCGCCTCGAAGTCGAGCCGGCGGCCGTCGGCATCCGGGATGACGATCTCGCCGTCGATCACGCACCGATCCGGGAAGTTCGCCAGCACCGCCGCGACCACCTCGGGGAAGTACCTGGTCATCGGACGCTCGTTGCGACTGCCGATCTCCACCTGTGCGCCGTCGCGGAAGATGATCGAACGGAACCCGTCCCACTTTGGCTCGTAGCTCAGCGGCCCGTCCGGGATCTCCTTGACCGACTTGGCGAGCATCGGTGCGACAGGGGGCATCACCGGTAGGTCCATCGCCCCATCATGGCCGATGCCGGCCGCGGGCGTGGCCGGGTGCCTCGCTTGACTTGCGCCGCCGCGGCGGCGGGCGGCTGCTGTCAGCTCGACCCGATCGGGTAGAGGCTCGCGGACGGGACTACCGGCGAGACGCTGATCGCGACGCAGGCCGGCAGGTAGGTGCCTACCGCGCCCAGCCAGGCGGACACCGTCGTGGACCGGGCATTGCCTGGCGGGGTGACCCGCAGTGCCCGGTAGGTAGGCAGTGTCCCGCTCCCGCACGAGCCGCCGCTCTCCCCGGTAATGAACACCGCCTCGACGAGGGCGCCAGGAGCGAGCGTGACTTGCGGCGCCGTCTGGATCTCCGGGCCGAACGCGGTCGTGATCACGCGCCTCGCGGGGACTGCAGAACCAGTGGCAGTCACGGCGACCAGGCTCGGCCAGCCCGACAGTCGGCACGGCCTGGCCGCTATGTTCCTGAATCCGAGGTAGCCGCCCACGGCTGGCCCGGCCGCGCCACTGCGCGCCACGCTGATCTGCAGCTGCGAGGTCCGGCAGACGGCCACAGCCAGGGCCGGGGTAGCTGGCGCGGACGAGGCCGGCGCCGAGACTGGCGGCGAAGACGACAGCGCCGACCTGGCTGGTGAGGAAACACCGCAACCGGCCAGACACAGCAGAACTAAGACAACCGCTGCCCGCCGGGGGATGTTGAGGCTGGTGACCATCATGCACCCGTTTCCGCTACGTCGTTGCTTCGTGCCCCGTCACTTTCGACGCTGATCGGATGCGAACGGTTGCTGGCAGCTTCATCAGGCGCCCCTCGGCTGGCCGCGCGCCGTCTCGGACAGCGGCGCGCACGGCGACGGCGCCGGCTGCTCCGTGAACGACATCGAACAGCAGCTCTCGATGCCGCACTGCGGAGTCTGCCTCGGCCGGGACGATGAAGGAGAACTGGTCGGTGCATCCGACCCGCCGGTATCTAGGTCCGCTCAGTAACGGCCCGTGCGAGTCCAGGAAGGAACCGAACATCGCGTTGCCGGCGACGGTACGGAGCGCGTTTCGTGCCGGGAACCACAGGCTCCGGCGACATCGCAGCGTCCGCGCTGGCCATTGCACGCTCAGCAGCGTGTACACCAGGGCCGCCGTCAGCGCGCCGAGAGCAAACCAGGCGTGGTCAGCCTGCCGCAGCGCGATCGGCGCTGCGGTGAGGTCAGCCACGCCGGCGGCCAGCACGCACCCGGCCCGCGCGATAGCGCGCCAGGTAATACGGTCCGCCGCTCGCCGCCACGAAAGGCATCCGCAGCCGCCTGGTGCTCTGCCCCGGCGGGCTTGGACCAGCAGGACAGTAAAGACTGCACCTAGCGCCGCCATCACGGAACCCGCAACCACCGGAGCCGCGCCGAGGCAGACCGCGGCTGCGGTCGCGCACTCGACTGTCCCGGCTGCACATTCGAGCAGGCGCCAGCGAGCAGGCCGGATCCGGAGCACGCGGCGGATCGCCGAATCGGCCCCACCGCGCCAGATCTTGGCCGCGCCCGCCACCGCAAGGACGCCTCCGCTGCAGCAGACAGCACCAGACAGTTGCAGCGCCCAGGGACCTGGCACTCCCATGTCCCGTTAGGACGGTTCGGAGTCGAGGTAGAAGCAGTACGACGGCGTGTAAAACCCCGGTGCCCCGGTGTCCTGGTCTACCAGCGAGCCATTACAAATGCCGGAGCCGTCGTTGAATTGCCAGACCCGCGTCGGAGTCGAGGAATACGGCTCGCAGTTCTCCGCGGCCCAGGATGGCGGGTCCTTCACGTAGTTGCCGCATCTCAGCGGCTCAGACGACCACACCGCAAAGCAGTAGTAGGCCGAGGAGCTGCCAATAGTGCTGCAGTTGGGCGGCGGGGCGCCGGGATTGCAGTACAGGCACGGGTACAGGGGATAGGTGCCGGACCCGTCGAAGTCGTAACCGTCGAGATACGAGGCCCAGCCGTTCCAGTAAGCGAGGCTCAGGGACGTCGATGCTTCCTGGTCCAGCCAGCAGTAGAGGTTCCCGTTGGCGGGCAGCAGCATCGGGACGACGTCCAGATAGGCAGTGACCATTGCCGACGCGAAGGTTTGCGCGTCCGCCTGGCCCTCGGCCGAGCTGCCGCTCAGCCTGGACTGCGTCGGCGTGGTGATCGGCCCCAGCATCGGGCTCGAGCTGTTGCTGATCCAGATCTCCCGGCACTCGGCGTTGGCATTGCTCGAGCTTGCGTTGACTGGCGTGTAGTAGCAAGGCGAGAAGTACCGCAGCCAGAATAATGGCGTGCCATAGCCGTTGGCCTGGGCGTTCGGCCAGGCACTGGTGACGAGGCTCGCCGTGTCGTATCCGGCCATCTGTATTCCTCCGGGCAGTTGACGACTGGGATTGCGGGTCAGAACACTTCCGTCACGTGCAGGTCGGTGTTCAGCAAGCTGAGTGGCTCGAGGGCTGGGCTAAAGAACGTGAGTCGGGGGTTATAGCCCGCGGTAGCGATCAGCGCGCCGCCGATCTGGTACAGGCCGGTGTAGTGCACTCCGTGGCTGTAGGAGCCGGCCAGTTTCCCGGTCGCCACGTCATAGGCCGCGAGCCCGCCAGTCCTCGCAGGCCCCAGCACGTATAGCGTCTTGGCGTCCGGGGACAGCGCCACCTTGCTGGCGGGCCCGCCCGCGCGGTACAACGGCGCCGGGTAGCTGATCACCGAGCGCGCCCGGAAATTCCTTGCCGGGTCGGCGACGACTGCCCGGCCGATCCCCGGATCGGCGAGAAGGACGGTCCCGTTGGGCTGCGACTGCATGAACGGCGCACCTGGCTTGGCGGCATCGAGGTTCAGCCCGGGAATCGCGTGCGCTACGACATCTCCGTTCACCGGCGAGTACACCTGAACGGTGCGGGCATACGCAAGCCGGGCGAATTCCCCCGTCGGCAGCAGGGTGACCGGCTCCCCGCTGACCGGCCACGGGTCGGCCGTCGATACCTGGAAGCTCGGCCGAGCCGACCCAAGCCGATAGGCGGCCAGCTGCGGGACCGGGCGGGCCGACGGCCGGGACTTGAAGGCCTTGCCGGATCCAGCTGCCCTGGCCTCCGGCACCGTCCACAGGTACAGGTGCCTATCGTCGGCGAGGGCGGTGACGCGAGCAAGCGATGGTGCGTCAGCTAGGTCGAAGGGCCCAGCGAACGTGCTGGTCCGGACATCGAAGTAGGCGAGCTCATGATGCGATGTCCAGGTAGCGGCTTCGACCTGGCGCATTTGCCCGGTGTTCGGATGCAGCTTCCTGATGGTCCGGGCGTTGGCCGGTGCCGTCACCGACAGCACCAGGCCAACGGTCGCCGAATCGGCGGCGAACGTCGGCGTGACAAGAAGCATGGACTCGCGGCTCACCCGCGACAGGTCGAGGATGCCGCGAGCCACTATCGCTGCGGTCGAACTGTCGACGACGCTGACCGCTACCCGCAGGCCCGCAGCAGACTGCCTGACCGCCGTCAGGGCCAGGAAGCGCTTGTCGGGCGACTGCGCAGGAAGCGCGGCGAGCCCCGTGGCAAGCGGCGCCGGCGCTGCTGCAGTCGCCTTGCCCGCACCCGGTGCCCTGGCCGCCTGCATGGAAGGACCCGGGCTGTCGGCGGGCCCGGGAATGCCGAAGATGAAGAAGTTCGGCGGTGTCATCGCATGGCTGCCTGGCCGCGCTGCGGCACCGCTGGCTGTCCGCGCGGCCCGGGTGCCGGACGCGAGGGCAGCTCCGGCAGGCAGCGCGACCAGTGCCGCCGCGCCAACGCTTCCCGCGAGCAGCCCGCGCCTGGTTAATCCTGCATCGCCCGGCGGGGTCTTCACCCGGTCCGGCGCGCGCGAGCGAGCACCCATAAGCTTCCTCCCTGTTTCCGGTGCTGGCTGCCGCGACGACGGCAACCCCGGAAGGCGGCGCACTCTGGTGTTTCCAGACAGACCCATGCGATAACAGCCCGCGGTCCTGTGCCACGAGGTTTACCGGCAGAGTTCCGGCAGTGTTTGCTTTCGTGACAAAAGAGAAAATTTGGTTATTGCACGGCCGGGAACGGCGTGTTACTAGTCGGATCGGCGGCACGTTTCCCTTACTTGGGCCAGGAGTGGAAATGGAGTTAGAAGGCGGGATCTCGTTCGGCTGCTTACTGCGGGTCGCCCGGATAGAGGCGGGGATGACGCAGGAGGACCTAGCAGCGCGCTCCGGGCTCAGCGTCCGCGCAATTAGTGACCTGGAACGAGAGCACACCCGCCGGCCTTACTTCCGCTCGGTGCGCTTGTTAGCCGATGGCCTCGGGGCGACCGCCTCGGTGCGGGCCGAGTTGCTGCAGGCGGCCGGCCGCGCTCGCTTGCACCGGCAGGCGGTCGGGTGAACCGGTCGGCCGGTACCTGCCCGTTTCCTCCCCGAATGCTTGGTGCGTGCGGCTGGACGTCCCGATAATGAAGGCAGCAACGTCCGTCGCTGGCCACTGGCACTAGGGAGCCATTCATGAAGGTGCCGCTCACTATCGGTGACTACCTCAGCCGGGGCGCGGCTGTCTACGGAGACCGGACGGCGGTGGCCGACGAGCCCGGCACCGCCGGCTCGCTGGGCACTTTGACTTACCGGCAGCTAGAGAGCCGTGCTCGCGGGATGGCGCTGGCGCTGGATGCCATGGGCGTCGGCCACGGGGAGCGGGTCGCGATCGTGAGCCCGAACGCGGCCCGGTTCCTGATCTCCTACTTCGGCGTCAGCGCTTATGGCCGGATCCTTGTCCCGGTCAACTACCGGCTGAATGCTGACGAGATCAGCTACATCGTCGGCCACTCCGGGGCGTCCGTCCTGCTCGTGGACCCTGAGTCAGAGGACAGCCTGCGCGGCATCAGCGCCAAGCACAAGATCGTGCTGGACGGGTCCGCCGACGCCGAGCTCTTTGCCCCGGCTGCCGACCGCGCTGAGCCGGCCGCGTGGGAAGCCGACGAGGATGCGACGGCGAGCATCAATTACACCAGCGGTACCACGGCCCGGCCGAAAGGCGTGCAGCTCACGCACCGCAACTGCTGGCTCAACGCGGCGACGTTCGGCTGGCATACCAGCGTGACTGACCGGGACGTCTTCATGCACACGCTGCCGATGTTCCACTGCAATGGCTGGGGCATGCCGTACGCGGTGACCGGGATGGGCGTCCCGCAGGTCGTGGTGCGCAAGATCGACGGAGCGGAGATACTCCGCCGGATCGGCGCGCACGGCGTGACGCTGCTGTGCGGAGCGCCTGCCGTGGTGGCCGCCATCCTGGCCGCGGCCACCGAGCTGCGGGCATCCGGCCAGCCGATTCCGGGCGCCGGCACAGTGCGGATCGTCGTTGCGGGCGCGCCGCCGCCGTCAAAGACCATCGAGCGGGTGGAGACCGAACTGGGCTGGGAGTTCATCCAGATCTACGGCCTGACCGAGACCGCGCCGCTGCTGACCATCAACCGCGCCGTGGCCGAGTGGGACGACCTGCCTGCCGTCGACCGGGCCAGGCTGCAGTCGCGGGCGGGAGTTCCGGCGATAGGCGTGCAGATCCAGACCGACTCCGACGGCGAGGTTCTCGCCAGGTCCAATCACGTGTTCGCCGGGTACTGGGAGCAGCCCGAAGAGTCGGCCAAGGCGCTGGATGGCGGCTGGTTCCACACCGGTGACAAGGGTCACCTGGAGGCCGGCGATTACCTGGTGATCTCGGACCGGAAGAAGGACGTCATCATCACCGGCGGCGAGAACGTCAGCTCGGTGGAGGTCGAGGACTGCCTCTACCAGCATCCCGCGGTGGCCGAGGCGGCGGTGATCGGCATCCCCGACGCCAGGTGGGGCGAGACAGTCAAGGCGCTGGTCGTGCTCAGGCCGGGCAGCGATGCTACTGAGGCGGAGCTGATCGAGCACTGCCGGTCACGGCTGGCGCACTTCAAGTGCCCGACGTCGATCGAGGTGCGCGACGCGCTGCCCCGTACCGCCACCGGCAAGCTGCAGAAGTTCAAGCTGCGCGAGCCTTACTGGCAGGGCCTGGACCGCAAGGTCAACTAGGCGATCTTTCGCAAGTCCGCCTCGCCGTAGTAATCTCCGCTCGCGGCGGCTGTCTGCCAAGGCTTCGTATTCGGCGCGTCCCCGGTTCCGGCATTGCAATCAGGAATTGCGAACAGAGAGGCCTGCCATGGCTAGATCGGCTAGCGACCAGGTGCTCACCGGCGCGGCGGCGCCGTCGGTTACTTCCATCGAGCGGCGAGGCATCGAGCACGTCCCGCACGACGAGCGCTGGGGGAAGCCCAGTGGCCTGTTCTGGATGTGGGCCGGCGCGGTGTGGAACGTTGAGTTCGTCTATTACGGTGCGATCGCCGTGGTTTTCCTCGGCCTGTCGTTCACTCAGGCGCTCCTGATCACCTTGCTGGGCAACCTGTCCTACGTGCTGACCGGCCTGGCCAGCGTGCAGGGACCGCGAGCCGGGACCACGACCTTCGCCATCAGCAGGGCGGCGTTCGGCCCGCGCGGCAACAAGCTACCGTCGTTCTTCAACTGGGTCACCCAGGTCGGCTTCGAGATCGAGGGCATCGCGTTCATCGTCTTCGCCGCGATCGTGCTGATGGCCAAGGCCGGGTTCACCGCTGGCACGGCAGCCAAGATCATCTTTATCATCCTGGCAGTGGCTATCCAGGCAGTGCTGCCCACGCTGGGTCACACGGCCGTGCTGCGAGTGCTGCGCTGGCTGGCCATCCCGTTCATCGTGTTGTTCGCGGTGATGGCGGTGCTGACGGTGGAAAAGGCGAAATTGCACGCCGTGCCGCACGGCGCGAGCTGGGGGATGCTGTTCGTCTATCTCGCCCTGGTGATCTCTGCGGGCGGACTTGGCTGGACGGAAAACGGCAACGACTACTCCCGCTACCTGGCCGCCAGCACTGGCACTAAGCCCATCGTGGTGGCAGTTGCGCTCGGCGCGGCGATCCCGTCAGCCCTGCTTGAGGTCCTCGGCGCTGCGGTGGGCACGGCCGTGCCAGCCGCCGCTGACTCACCGACCGGCCTGATCGCGGGCTTCTCTACCTGGTTCGTAGTCCCGTTCCTGATCTTCGCGATCGTCCAGCTCTTCGCAATCAACACGCTTGACCTCTATTCGTCGGGCGTGACACTGCAGAGCCTGATTCCGCGGCTAAAGCGGCTGCATTGCGTGGCCATCGACACGGTCGTCTGCGCTGGGTTCGCAGCCTACGCCGTGTTCTCATCGAGCTTCTTCGGGCTGCTCACCGGCTTCCTCCTCTACATCATCTTGTGGCTCGGGCCGTGGTGCGCCATCTACCTGGTCGACTGCGTGCTGCGCCGGAACCGCTACGACCACGATGCGCTGCTTTCAGATAGCGGCGGCCGCTACTTCAGGAACGGCGGTATCCACTGGCCCGCGGTCATCGCCCAGCTCACCGGCGGCGTTGCCGCGTATCTGTGGCTGAATGCCTCCAGCGGCGGTGTGCTGGCGTCCGTTGGCCCGCTGTCCAGCCGCGCCGACGGCTCGGACTTCAGCGTGTTCATCGGCCTGCTCGTCGGCGGCGCCGTCTACTACCTGCTGGCGAGCCGCTCGGTGCGCGCCGAGGGCGAGGCAACCCCGGCCGCCGTCTGACCGGCGGCGCGGGTCTAATGTCAGCGGACGTGACCGCACCGCGCGTTGCCATCGGCCCCCGGCTTACCGAGTTCGCCGTCGAGGCCGTCCGGGCCGGCGGCGGGGAACCCCGCGACGTCGACTCCGCCGCCGACGCGCTGATCTGGCTGGCACCGCGGGACACCGACGGCCTGCGCGCGGCGGTTGCCTCGACATCGCCGCGCTGGGTTCAGCTGTCCTCGGCCGGCGTCGAGTTCGTTCTGCAGGCCGGCCTGCTGGACCCGGACCGGACCTGGACCTGCGCGAAAGGCAGCTACGCCGAACCGGTGGCCGAGCACGCCCTGATGCTGGCGCTGGCCGGCCTGCGCGGGCTGCCCGAGCGCGTCGCGGCGACGTCCTGGGGCCGGCCCGGCGGCGAGAGCCTGTACGACGAGCCGGTCAGCATCCTCGGCGGCGGCGGCATTACCCGCGCGCTGCTGGCCCTGCTCGCGCCGTTCCGGGTGACTGCCACCGTGGTGCGCCGGGGCGCCGAGCCGGTGCCCGGCGCGGCCCGGACGCTGCCGGCTGCGATGCTCGCGGATGCCCTGTCCGACGCCAGGGTCGTCTTCCTCGCACTGGCGCTGACTCCGCAGACCGAGCGGATCATCGGCGCGGCGGAACTGGCTGCGATGCGGCCCGACGCCTGGCTCATCAACGTCGCCCGCGGCCGGCATGTCGACACCGGCGCCCTGGTGGCTGCGCTTGACCGCGGCCAGATCGGCGGTGCCGCGCTGGACGTCACCGACCCCGAGCCGCTGCCAGATGGCCATCCGCTGTGGACGCAGCAGCGCTGCATCATCACGCCGCATACCGCCGACACCCCGGACATGATCATCCGGCCGCTCGCGTTGCGCATCCGCCAGAACGTGGCCAGGTTCGCGGCGGGCGATCCGCTGCTCGGGCAGGTCGACCCGCTGGCCGGCTATTAACGGGAACGCGCGGTTACCCGTCCGCCGCTTGCGACGGCCGCGGCCGGCTGCGGTCAGTCCGGTCGGGCTGCCGGACCAGGTAAGCCGAGCCGCGAGCGGAGATCCGGTACCCCACATCAAGGCTGATCGTCAGTCCGAGTTCCTTCAGCCGGCGGACGTGCAGCTTGAAGTCGCGACGCTCCCAGTCCAGTCCGGCGGCAAGGACGGTAGACACCACGCCCGGCTGACGCGCGATTGCTGCCAGCACATCGCTGGTCCACGGGCCGCGCTTGCTCGCCGCGTCCATCCGGGCCAGCCGCGCGCTGATCGCCGCCACGTCGGCATCGGTGAGTGCCGCGCTCGCGGCGAGTTCGGCGCGCGGATCGGGGCTGGCCAGCGGGCGGAACCTGATCCGGTACAGCGGCAGCGCCGGATCGCCGCGCAGGTCGCCGACCAGTGCCTCGACGGAGGTAAACCCGGCGTCGCGAGCTTGGGCCGGTGTGATGTCCGCGGTATCGACAATGTCGACCGTCTCGGCCAGCACCATGCCGAGTCCGGTGCGGTACTGGTGGCCGGCGACGACCTGCGCGCGGCGCCAGCGGCGGAAGGCCACGGTGATACTGCCGTCGGCAAGCCCGTGCCGCAGCCGGGGCTCGAACTGCATCTGGCGACTGTACTGCGATCGCGCAGCCCGCGCGCGTGCCGATACCGCTGCCGGGCTGATAGCCCGTTCCGGTAAGACGATCGTGCCGGGAGTGCCGCGCTATCATCGCCTGAACCAGATTCAGGCGGTGACACTCGGCACGATGAGCGCGACCGGCGCGAACGCGCGCGAACGCTACGACTTCATCATCGTGGGCGGCGGCTCGGCTGGCTGCGCGCTGGCGAACCGGCTGTCGGCCGACCCGGCAAACCGGGTCCTCGTGCTGGAGGCGGGCCGTCCCGACTACACATGGGATGTCTTCATCCACATGCCGGCCGCGCTGACGTTCCCGATCGGGAGCCGCTTCTACGACTGGCAGTACGAATCCGAGCCCGAGCCGTTCATGAACGGCCGCCGCATCTACCACGCTCGCGGGAAAGTTCTCGGCGGCTCCAGCAGCATCAACGGCATGATCTTCCAGCGCGGCAACCCGCTCGACTACGCGCGGTGGGCGGCTGATCCCGGCATGGCCAGCTGGGATTACCTGCACTGCCTGCCGTACTTCAAGCGGATGGAAACCTGCCTGGCGGGCGCCGATGAGTTCCGGGGCGGTGACGGCCCGCTCATCCTGGAGCGCGGCCCTGCCGACAGCCCGCTGTTCCGCGCCTTCTTCGATGCCGTCCAGCAGGCCGGGTACCAGCTCACCGATGACGTCAACGGCTACCGGCAGGAGGGGTTCGCGCCGTTCGACCGGAACCTGCACCGCGGGCGCCGCCTGTCCGCCGCTCGCGCCTACCTGCACCCGGTCCTGGCCCGGCCCAACCTGACGGTGCGCACCAGGGCGCTCGTCACCAAGATCAGGCTGGATGGCAGCCGCGCGACCGGAGTGGCCTACCGTCGCGGCGGCACGATTGTCACCGCGACGGCCGGGGAGATCATCCTTTCTGGCGGTGCGATCAACAGTCCCCAGTTGCTGCAGCTATCGGGCGTCGGCGATCCCGCTGTGCTCGAGGCTGCGGGCGTTCAGGTCCGCCACGAGCTTCCCGGCGTCGGTGAGAACCTGCAGGATCACCTCGAGGTCTACGTCCAGTACGGCTGCAAGCAGCCGGTCTCCGTGGCGCCGGCGCTCAAGTGGCGCAACCGCCCGCTGGTCGGCGCCCGCTGGCTGTTCCTGCGCAGCGGGCCGGGCGCGACGAACCATTTCGAGGGCGGCGGATTCGCCCGCAGCAACGACGACGTCGCGTACCCGAACCTGATGTTCCACTTCCTGCCGATCGCGGTTCGCTACGACGGCTCGGCCCCGGCCGGCGCGCACGGCTACCAGGTGCACATCGGCCCGATGAACTCAGACGCCCGCGGCAGCGTCCGGATCACCTCCGCCGACCCGGCGGCGAAGCCGGCGCTGCGGTTCAACTACCTGTCCACCGAGCAGGACCGGCGCGAATGGGTCGAGGCCATCACTGTGGCGCGGGCGATCCTGAACCAGCCCGCCATGGATCCTTATAACGCCGGGGAATTGTCGCCTGGTCCTGGAGTGCGGACGGAGGAAGAAATCCTGGCCTGGGTTCGCCGCGACGGCGAGACCGCGCTGCACCCGTCCTGCACCTGCGCGATGGGTACCGGCCCGATGGCCGTGACCGACCCGGCCAGCATGCGCGTGCACGGCCTGGACGGCCTGCGCGTAGTGGACGCCTCCGTGATGCCGTACGTGACGAACGGCAACATCTACGCGCCGACGATGATGATCGCGGAGAAGGCGGCGGACCTGATCCTCGGCAACGCCCCGCTCGCGCCGGCGCAGGTCGAGTTCTACACGCGCGACCGCGGGACTGTCGCGCAGTGACTGA
>JAJYUU010000123.1 GCA_021792405.1 Actinomycetes bacterium | reverse complement strand
TGACCGCCCGCCCGCACCGTCAGGCTGCCGCAAGCACATCACCACGACCGCCGCGGCCGCTCCAGCCGCCGGTAACTAAGCGTGATATCGAAGCAGAAGTTATCCATTGCGTTGGGGGCGTGATTTCACCGCTTTTGGCCAACATCTACCTGCACGTCCTGGACACCGAGTTCGCCCGCCGCAGGCTGGGCGAGCTGGTGCGCTATGCCGACGACGGCGTGGTGCTGTGCCGCAGTCAGGCGCAGGCCGGGGCGGCCCTGGACGCGGCGGGGGAGATCCTCGGTTCGCTGGGGCTGGAGCTGCACCCGGATAAGACGAAGGTGGTTGATCTGCGGCAGGGCCGGGAAGGGCTGGACTTCCTCGGCTGCCATTTTCACGCCCGGATGTCGGGGAAGCTGTGGGAGCAGCAGCGGATCGTCCGCTACTACCTGCACCGCTGGCCCTCGCGCCGGGCGATGAAACGGCTCCGGACAAAGGTTCGCGCCCGGACCGGCCGCAACCGCGCGGGAACCGACATCCGCGTGGTGATCGCTGATGTCAACCCGCTGCTGCGCGGCTGGGGCAATTACTTCCGCACCGGGAACGCTGCTGTCAAGTTCCGTCAGGCCGACCGGTACGTCGCGTGGCGGTTGAAGCGTCTTCTGATCAAGAAGCGCGGCCGGAACCTGCGCGCCGGGCAGGCGGCTCAGTGGACGGAAGAGTGGTTGCACGGGAAGGGCCTGTACAAGCTCTCGGGGACGATCCGCTATCCGAAGGCAGCGTAACCATGCCCAGAAGATCATCGGTAAGCCGTATGCGGGAAAACCGCACGTACGGATTGAAAGGGGGATGGGGAAACAGGCCCGCAAGGGCGCTGCGCCCCTGACTACCAATGGCGATGACCGTGAGCCTTCCCGAGCCGCTGGCGGCCGTCCTGGCGGCCGAGGCGGCCCGCCGCGGGCAGACCCCGGATGAGGTGGCCGCTGACCTGATCGGCGAGCGGCTGCTGCCCGCTGCCCCTGCCGCAGGTGGGCGGCGGCTGTCGTTCACCGGCGTGCTGCACTCGGGTGAGCCGGACCTGGCCGAGCGGGCTGAGGACGTGCTGGCCGAGCGGTTCCGCCGTCCGGCGTGACCACCCTGTTCGATACCGGCCCGCTGGTCGCGGTCGCCAACGCTGATGACAGGCACCATGCGCGGTGCGTGGCGCTGGTCGCCGGCCTGGCCGGGCCGCTGCTGGTCCCGCCGACGGTGCTGGTGGAGGCGTGCTGGATCCTCAATGACTGGGCCGGGCCGTCCGCGCAGGCGGTCCTGCTCGACTCGGTCGCCGACGGGGAGCTGGAGCTGACCAGCCTGCTGCCTGCTGACGTGGCCCGGATGGCGCAGCTGGTCCGCACCTACCACGACCTGAAGCTCGACCCGGCTGACGCCTCGGTGATCGCGATCGCCGAGCGGCTCGGCATCACCCAGATCGCGACCCTGGACCGGCGGGACTTCACCGTCGTGCGGCCGGCGCACGTCGCGGCGTTCACCCTGCTGCCCGAGTAACCGCGGTCCCGGGCCGGGAACACGTTCCGGGAACAGCGGGCACATCGTTCCTGGGCGTTCCCCGTGTTCCTGGCGCCCGGGTACATGGCCAGGAACACCGGGAACAGGCCGGGAACACGCGTTCCCGTGACGCGGCGCACGCGGGAACACTGGCCCGGCCGGTGCCGGGCTGGCAGGATCACGCCGTGACCGCACGCCGCCGGGTCTTCCTCTCAGCCGCCGCCCTTTCCGTTGCTGCCGTCGTGGCGGTCATGCTGCCGGCTGGCCCTGCGTCGGCGCGGATGGCGTCCGCAGCGCAGACTCGCGTCGGGGCTCATGACTCCGGGATGATCTTCAGGGTCGGGGCCTCGCCCGCTGTTTGTGCTGGTGAGGGCCGGGACGAGGCGGTCTCGCAGGCGGGGTTTGCGGTGGGTGCGTGTGTTGCCGCAGAAGACACCACCGACGTTGCTGCTGCTCGCGGGCCTAGTTTCATCGCGAGGTCCAATGGTGAGGTGATCCGCGTTCCTGAGGGGGCGACTGGCCCAACTCCGACGGATAATGGCTTGGGGTTCCAGTTCAGGGGCGGCAGTGGCGGGGATCCGCTTGATCCGCGCGTGACGGGGGTCCGGGTCATGGACCCGGTGACATCGGGGAAGTATCTCTACCCGAATGGTTACGTGTCGTATGAGAACGGGGTCGGCCAGACGGTCAATCCGTTTACCGGCCAGACGATCTCGCCGTCGGATCCGTTCTGGCACTGGGCGTTGGAGCCGTGATGACGCCGAGGGATCTAATCGCGGGCCTTCCGGTGACTGCCGTGGTGGGAAGCCCGGAGATGGATCCGCTGACCGAGGAGCATGCGCTTCAGGATGCGCGGCTGAACGAGGTGCTGTTCGACGCGGTGAACATGCGCGCCGGCCTGCTGTTCGATCTTCGTGGTGCGATGCAGCTGCGGATGGCTTACACCGGGCTGATCGTCCTGTCTGGCGTCGAGGCCTTCAGCTGGCGGGCCGAGCGGCGTTCCACGAAACGGTTTTCGTGGGGCGTGGACTCCTCAAGGCCGTCCAACAACGACGGGGTAGTCAATCTCAGGCTGGTCTTCTACGGTGGCGCCGAACTGACTGCGGTGGCCTGGGGTGCGGCGTTCTTCGCCGGGGATGTGCCTGGCCTGCCGGACAGGGTGCCGGATTTCGCCTGGAGCGATGCGGAGGTGGCGGCGGGGATGGCGTCGATGGACTCGCCGTTCGAGCCGACTCAGGCGACGTTCATCGAGCCGCTTACCTGACTCCAGTGCCGATCGCGGAGGTCCGGCCTGTGCGGTGCCTGGGCGCTTTTAACGCTGTGGCATGGCTGCGCGGTCGGCACGGGCGTGGTCACGCGGATCGCACACGAGTGCCAGCGCCTGACGCGGCTGGTCAGCTCGCCCCGCCGGTGATGAGGCGGAGCTTGGCCTTGGTGGTGATGGCGTCGATGACGCCGAGGACGAGGGCGCGTTCGTTGTCGTTGAGGCTGGCCAGGTCGGCGAGCTTGTCCCCGAGAGTGTCTTCGGGGGCGTGCAGTGGCCGGCGGGGGGCGGTCTCGACGAGGAGGTAGTCGGTGGTGACGTCGAAGACTTCGGCGAGCCTGACGATGGCGTCTGCTGAGGGCGTGATGCGCCCGTTCTCGTAGCGGCTGATCTGCCCGGCGTCGGCTCCGATCCGGCTGGCGAGTTCGGCCTGGGACCAGCCGCGTTCCTTGCGCAGCTCGTGCACCCGATCGCGCAGTCGCTGGTGATCTCGCCGGACAGGAACCTGTGGCACTGCCTGGGCGCGTGCCAGGCGGCGGGAGCGTGATCGACTGGGTGATGCGGGCCGAGGGCGTGAGCTTCCGGCACGCGGTGGGGCTGCTGCGCGACGGCATGCCCGCCATCACCCCGGCAGGCAGGTCGCCGGGCCGGTCGACGGTGCGCAGGCTGGCTTCCCCGCTGGACCGTGATGCGGCCGATGGCGAGCTGCTGGGCCAGGTGACCTGTTACTACCACCGGGTGCTGAAAGAGTCGCCGGACGCGCTGGGCTACCCGGCGGAAGATCGGCCACCCGCAGGCCATTGACACGTTCCGGCTGGGGTATGCGGACCGGAGCCTGGGGCTGCGGCTGCCGGACAAGCGCCGCAAGGACGGGGCCGACATCCGCCGCAGGCTGGAGGCGCTCGGGGTCTTCCGCGCCTCCGGGCATGAGCACTTCGCCGGGTCACTCATCGTCCCGGTCTTCGATGAGCACGGGAACGTGACCGAGCTGTATGGCCGCAAGACCGGGGACCGGCTGCGGCCCGGCACGCCGGCGCACTTGTATCTGCCCGGCCCGCACCGCGGCGTGTGGAACCTCGCCGCGCTCGCGGCCAGCGATGAGATCATCCTTACCGAGTCGCTGATCGATGCGCTGAGCTTCTGGTGCGCCGGGTTCCGGCACGTCACCGCCTCCTACGGCGCGGCCGGGTTCACCGCCGACCATGGGCGGGCGTTCGCCGGGCATCAGGGTGCGGCGGGTGCTGGTCGCCTACGACCGAGACGACGCCGGCGACAGGGCCGCCCGCGACCTTGCCGCGGACCTGATGGCCGAGGGCGTCGAGTGCTTCCGGATCGGGTTCCCGGCTGGCGCTGATGCGAACGACGTCGCGGTCGCGGCCCGCAACGCCGCTGACGTGCTGGGCCGGGCGATCCGCTCCGCCGCCTGGATGGGCGCCGGTCCCGGCCCGGCCCGCCGCCGCAATGCTCCCTTGCCGGAACCTTCGCCGCCGCCAGTTGTCGCCGAGCCCGGGCCGGCTCCTGTCTCAGTCGCCAGCTCCCCGCCGCCCGCGCTGCCGGAGCCGCCCGCAGAAGTTCATCCGGCTGTTGTGTCGCCTGCCCCGGTGGCGGCTGGCGAGCCTGGGGGTCAGGTGACCGGCCGGGAGGTGGTGCTGGCGTTCGGGGAGCGGCGGTGGCGGGTCCGCGGCCTGGACAAGGCGTCCAGCTTCGACGTGCTGCGGGTCAACGTGATGTGCTCGGCGGCCGATGCCGTGGGCGGCAGCCGGTTCCATGTCGACACGCTGGACCTGTATTCGGCACGTGGCCGGGCGGTGTTCACCGCTGCCGCGGCTGGCGAGCTGGGCCTGGAGCCGGAGGTGGTGAAGCGGGACCTGGGCCGTGTGCTGCTGGCGTGTGAGCGGCTGGCTGACGAGGCGGTGACCGCTGCCCAGGCACCGCGGGACGAGCCAGAGCCGATGAGCGACGCCGACCGGCAGGCAGCACTGAACTTGCTGCGTGACCCGGACCTGGCCGGGCGGATCACCGCCGACTTCGAGCGGGCCGGCATGGCCGGCGAGTCCCTCAACTGCCTTGTCGGGTATCTCGCCGCGGTGTCGCGGAAGCTGCCGAGGCCGCTGGCGGTGATCGTGCAGTCCACGTCTGCGGCCGGCAAGTCGGCGCTGATGGACGCGGTGCTGGCGTTCGTCCCTGGCGAGGACCGGGTCAAGTTCTCGGCGATGACCGGCCAGTCCCTGTTCTACATGGGCGAGTCCGACCTGGCCCACAAGGTCCTGGCCGTCGCCGAGGAGGAAGGAGCCGAGCGGGCCGCCTACGCCCTGAAGCTGCTGTCCTCCGACGGGGAACTGTCCATCGCGAGCACCGGCAAGGACACCGTGACCGGCCGCCTGGTCACGCATACCTATACGGTGACCGGGCCGGCGGCGATCTTCCTGACCACCACCGCGATCGACGTCGACGAGGAACTGCTGTCCCGCTGCATCGTGCTGACCGCCGACGAGGGCCGCGAGCAGACCAGGGCGATCCACGCCCGGCAGCGGGCCGCGCAGACCCTCGATGGCCTGCTGGTCGGCATCGAGCGTGACCAGGTGGTGAAGCTGCACCAGGACGCGCAGCGGCTGCTGGAATCGCTGGCGGTGGTGAACCCTTATGCCGGTGACCTGACGTTCGCCGACGCCACCGTCCGCACACGCCGGGACCACGTGAAATACCTGACCCTGATCGCCGCCATCACGCTGCTGCACCAGCACCAGCGCCAGGTCAAGACGATCACCCGCGGCGGGACGGTGATCCGCTACGTCGAAACCATGCGCTCGGACATCGAGCTAGCCGACCAGCTGGCCGCGCAAGTACTGGCCCGGTCACTGGATGAGCTGCCGCCCGGCACCCGCCGGCTCCTCGACGCGCTGCACTGCTACGTCGCCCGGCGGTGCGAGACGGAGGGCCTGGACCCGGATCTGGTCCGGTTCACCCGCCGCCAGCTCCGCGAATCGCTGAGCTTCGGGGACACGCAGCTGAAAGTGCACCTGGCCCGCCTCGGCGACTACGAGCTGGTGATCCCCCATCGCCTCGACCATGGCGGGTTCTGCTACGAGCTGGCCTGGCAGCCGCCGGATAGCAGCGGTAATGCACCTGCGACTGCTGACCGGCCGGGGTCAGCGGGCTCGCGGTCGGTGCCCGGTCGGCCCCCGGTCGGGGGGTGGTCGGCCCCCGGTCGGGGGGTGGTTGGCCCCCGGTCGGCCCTCTCTAGTAAAGGCGAACGGCCAGGGCAGCAGCTATATCAGGGCCGTCCGCGACGGTGATCACCCGGAAAGCACTGATCCGGCGCAAGGCAACGGGCACGTCATAGCCGCAGGCGGGAGTGCCCGGTGAGCCGGGGCGAGTACCGGACGCCGGCCGTGATCGCGGGCGACCGCTCGGACCTGGCCGGGTTCCCGCGGCTGACCGATGAGTTCTGCAAGGACATGGCCGCCCGCGGCTACTCACCCCGCACCGCCGGCAACCGCCGGCACATGCTGTCGTTCCTGGTGGCCTGGCTGGCCGACCGCGGGATCACCCGCCCGGCGGAGGTGACCCGGCCGGTGCTGGAGTCCTACCAGCGCTGGCTGTTCCACTACCGCAAGAGCAACGGGGAGCCGCTGTCGTTCCGGTCGCAGTCGCAGCGGCTGCTCGCGGTCCGGGCGTTCTTCAAGTGGGCCGCGCGGCAGCGGCACGTGCTGCACAACCCCGCCTCCGAGATCGAGCTGCCCCGGGCCGAGCGGCGACTGCCACGCCCCGCGCTGACCGCGGCGGAGGCGGAGCTGGTCCTGGCCCAGCCCGACCTTGATGACCTGGCCGGGCTGCGGGACCGGGCGATCCTGGAGGTGTTCTACTCCACCGGGATCCGCCGCTCCGAGCTGGCCCGCCTGGCGGTCACCGACATCGACCACGAGCGGGCCACGCTGCTGGTCCGCCAGGGCAAGGGCCGCAAGGACCGGCTCATCCCGGCCGGGGACCGGGCGCTGGCCTGGGTCGCCCGCTACCTCGCTGACGTCCGGCCGAAACTGGCCGTGGCCGGCGAGGACGACGGGACGCTGTTCCTCACCGGTCAGGGCACGCCGTTCGCGCTGGACGCACTGACCCGGCTCGCCTCTAGTTACGTGAAAGCCTCCGGGGTGCCCAAGACCGGGGCGTGTCACCTGTTCCGGCACACGATGGCCACGCTCATGCTCGAGGGCGGCGCCGACATCCGCTACATCCAGGCCATGCTCGGCCACGCCGAACTATCCACCACCCAGATCTACGCCCAGGTCTCCGTGAGAGCGTTGCAAGCCGTCCACGCCGCCACCCACCCCGCCGCCGGCAACACGCCGCGACAGCATCGAAACGCCAGTCCCGGCGTGAGCAACGACGGGACCAAGAAGGTGGCGGTGTCGGAGCTGCTGGCTGTCCTTGAAGATGAAACAGATCAGGAAGAGAACCGCCCGCCCGCAGGATCACCGGGAGGCTCACCGTGACCGGCCCTGCAGCCCTGGCCGCCGAGGCCGCCGAATCAGTGCGGGCGCTCAACCACGCCACCCTGCCCGGCACCAGCGGCCTCATATACCCGGCCGACGCCTACGACGTCAGCGGTGCGCTCAGCCTGCTGGCGTCCCGGCTGCCGCAGGCCCTGGCCCAGCTGCTGGCTTTCCTCCAGGCCGAAGTCGCGGCAGGCCGGGTGATCACCGTGTCCGGGGATCATGCCGCTTTCTGACTGATCGTGGTGGAATGGCAGGCAACTATTACGAGAACCTGAGCAGCGCAAAGGCTTTGATTCCGCGCCGACGGCGACTGGATGAGATCTCGCTTCACAGCTTCCAACGTACGCTCGGCATCCCAGCCATAGCCTTCGGACTGATTTTCATAGCTGTCGGTATCTACGGTCTGGCCGCTGGTTAACTCTGCCGGGCCGGGCCTGCCATTCCAGGTAGGCGAACATCTCCGCCGGGCTCACTGCGGCAAGGACCAGCCGGCGCCCGGCGCAGAACCGCAGGAAGTTCAGCAAGTCGAAGGCATAGGCCCGGATCGTGGCCGGGGAGAACGCCCGCGCGGCTAGGTGCGCCAGGAACCTGTTCACCGCAGCAAGTCAGCCCCGTCCTGGTCATCACCAAGCCGGGGCCCATCCCCCGTGACTTTCACGTGCAGCGGCGCCCCCTGCGGCAAATACGGCTTGGTCGCTGGTCAAATTCGACACGGACCTGCGTATCGATGGCCATCCTCGCAGGCATCCGGGTCGATCCCGCCAGTCGACGGCTTGACCGGCCAGCTAAGCGACTGCGCCCCTCGGCGGGCTCACTAGCTCCGGGCCGGGCTCGATGATCAGCTCGGGTGCCGAGAGCGACCGCACGGTTACCTCCGCAGGCCGCAGCGGCTGCAGCGCGGTCTCGACAACTCCCAGCTCGTTGAGCTTGCGCGCGCTGACCAGCACGCGGCTCTCCAGCGACCCGACAGTCCTGTTGTAGGCGGTCACCGCGTTCGTCAGTGCCTTGCCCAGGCCATCGACATGCTTGCCGAGGCTGCCGATCCGGTCGTACAGCTCGCGGCCCAGGTCGAACACGGCCCGCGCGTTGTCCGACAGTGCTGCCTGCTGCCAGGCGTACTGCGCCGTCCGCAGCATCGTCACCAGCGTGGTCGGCGTGGCAATGTGGACTTTGTGCGCCATCGCGTACTCCAGCAGGCCCGGATCGTGCTCGAGTGCCGGGGCGAGGAACGCCTCGCCGGGAATGAACAGCACAACGAATTCGGGCGAGCTGGCAAGCGCAGCCCAGTACGCCTTGGCGGCGAGCCTGTCCACGTGCTCACGCACGTGGCGGGCATGCGCTCCGAGCCGGGCCGCGCGCACATCGTCCGCGGCTGCCTCGGCGGCCTCGAGGTAGGCGGCCAGCGAGACCTTCGAGTCGACCACGATGTTCTTCCCGCCCGCCAGCCTGATCACCATGTCCGGGCGCAGCGCGCCGTCGGCGCTAGCCACGCTGACTTGCTCGTCGAAGTCGCACCTGCTGGTCATGCCGGCGAGCTCTACCACCCGGCGCAGCTGCATCTCGCCCCACCGACCGCGTGCCTCTGGCCGGCGCAGCGCGGTCACGAGCGCCCTCGTCTGCGCCCGTAGCTCCTCTGAACTCTGCCGGGCGATCGTCACCTGCTCAGCTAGCGCCGCGTGCGACGACCGCCGGGCAGCTTCAGCCTCGCGTAGCTGGCTCTCCACCCTGGCCAGGGTGTCGCGCAGCGGCTGGACCAGCTGCTCGACCGCAGCGGTGCGGCTGTCCAGGTCCCCGGCTGCCCGGGCATTGGCTGCGCTCAGCCGCCCCTCGGCGATCTGCAGGAACGTGTCCGTACTGCGGTCGAGGGCCTGCGTCGAGAGCACCTGGAAGTGCTCGGCGAGCTGGCCGCCGATCAGCTCCGCCTTCTCCTGCGCGGCGCGCTCCAGCAGGCTGGCCCGCTCGTCCGCGGCCCTGGCCCGCTCGTCGGCCGCCCTGGCCTGACCGGTCAGGTCAGCGGCCAGCCCGGACAGCCGGCCCCGCGCCAGCAGATAGCCGATGCACGCACCAAGCGCGGCGCCGAGCAGCAGGCCGATCAGCAACATGATCGCGTTCATAGCCAGCATGCTGGCAGCCGGTAACGACAGTTTCCGGTCCGACACGCCCGGTTCGGCCATAGCGGCTCGCTAACTCGTGGCCAGTGCCTGGCCCAGGCCGCCGCGCGCCGCGTGGCGCTGCGTGCCGGACAAAGCCCGTTCCCGTGGGCTACTAGAATTTCCCGGTGAGCCTGTCTATCGGCATCGTCGGCCTGCCCAACGTCGGCAAGTCCACCCTCTTTAACGCGCTGACCCGGGCGAACGCGCTCGCGTCGAACTACCCGTTCGCGACCATCGAGCCGAACGTCGGGATTGTTGGCATTCCCGATCCCCGGCTGGACGCGCTGGCCGGCCTCTACGACTCAGCCAGGATCGTGCCCGCTACCGTCCGGTTCGTCGACATCGCCGGACTGGTCCGCGGCGCGTCGGCCGGGCAGGGGCTGGGCAACCAGTTCCTGTCCCACATCCGCGAAACCGACGCGATCTGCCAGGTGGTTCGCGTTTTCACCGACCCCGACGTGAGCCACGTGGACGGTGACGTCTCGCCCGAACGTGACATCGAGACCATCGCCACCGAGCTGATGCTGGCTGACCTGCAGACCCTGGAGAAGGCGGCGCCGCGGCTGGCCAAGGAGGCCAAAGGGGGCAAGGATCCCGAGCGGATCAGGATGGCGGCGGCGGCCGAGACAGCGCAGCACGTGCTCGATGGCGGGACGACCCTGTTCGCGGGCGCCGCAGCAGCCGGGATCGACCTCGCTGACCTGCGCGAGCTTCAGCTGCTGACGGCGAAGCCCTTCCTGTACGTGTTCAACGAAGACGACGCAGAACTCGCCGACGACGAGCTGCGCAAGAAGCTCGCCGCGCTGGTCGCCCCGGCCGAGTCGGTGTTCCTGGACGCCAAGACCGAATCCGAGCTTGCCGAACTCGAGCCCGCTGACGCCGCCGAGATGCTCGCTGAGCTGGGCCTCGGCGAGCCGGGCCTGGCGCAGCTCGCCAGGGCAGGCTTCGCGGCCCTGAACCTTGCCACGTTCCTGACCGCGGGCCCGAAGGAGGCACGGGCCTGGACCATCCCGGCCGGTGCTACCGCACCCGAAGCGGCGGGCGTCATTCACAGCGACTTCCAGCGCGCTTTCATCAAGGCGGAGATCGTCTCGTTCGACGACCTGATGGCGGCCGGCTCGGTCGCCGCGGCCAGGGCGGCGGGCAAGGCAAGGATCGAGGGCAAGGACTACGTCATGCGCGACGGCGACGTCGTGGAGTTCCGGCACGGAGCATGAAGCGCCGGCCCGCTGATGCCCTCGACAAGCGCGCCGAGCGGTGGCGTCGTTGACAGCGTTGCGCCGGCGGCCACGAGCAGGACAGGCAGTACGGCCGTCAACAGCCTGCTAACCGCGCTTGCGGGTAAGCAGCCGAAAAGTGATCGCAGCGGCGGCCACGCCGAGCACTACGACCCCGACCGGGCCTGCGATGAGTATGGCGATGCCGCCGACTGACCCCGCGGAGACCACGGCAACCACAACGTGTGCCGCCCCGCCGGCCGCCGCGGCTCCGACAGCGCCTGCCGCGCCCAGCGCAGAGTGTCCCACACAGTCGTGCTCTCCCCGCCCAGGGCGCCTCAGTGCGGGCCGCGGGAGTAGAGCTCAGCAGTGGTCCGGACCTCGGCAATCGCTCGGTTCACCGGGACGTCCCGCGCTGCCAGCTCGCGCAGAATGTCCTCACTGAAATAGGTCAGGAAGCCGATCCCTCCTGGCTCGCCACGTACGCGGAGCCAGACGGCGATCCTGCTGAACCGAAGCTTGACCAGCTCGGCAAGGGCAAGCTCGTCATAGCTGGCTTCCCAGGTCGGCACAATCCAGCGGCTCACCACGATGCCGCGCAGCCGCACGCCGCCGTCGGAAAGCTCCAGCCGCGCCAGCCCGCCGCTGGTCATGGCGTACCGGCACATGACGTCGCCCGTGAACGACCTTCGCAGTTCGCCTAGCGGCGTGTCAGTACGCCGTCCGCAGGACGCAGCCCGCCTGATCCTGATCGCGAGGCCAGCGATGACTGCCAGTGCGAGCACCACGACGAGCAGGATCACAACCGGCATCCATCTCCCGCCTTCCGTCGGTGCTGCCATCCGGGTGCTGCCATCCGGGTGCTGCCATCCGGGTTGCTGCGCTGGCCCAGCGTATCCGCTGTCCAGGCGCGTCCGCCTAGTCGGCCGCTATCGCCCGGGCCGGCCAGGCGCCACCCGGGCGCGCCATATCCCGCCGAAGTAAGCTCAACGGTCATGAGCGACCAGTCAGCGCAATCCCAGGCACTGCGGATACCAGCCGTCAAGCGGTTGCCGGCAGAGCGGACGTATCACGGCGATACCTTCATCGATGACTACGCTTGGCTGGCCGACAAGGCCAACCCGGAGACGATTGCCTTCCTGGAAGCGGAGAACGCTTACACCGACGCGCTCACCGCCGGGCAGCAGGAACTGCGAGAGGCGATCTTCACCGAGATCAAGTCGAGGACGAAGGAATCGGATCTCTCCGTGCCGTCCCGGAAGGGCGGCTGGTGGTATTACAGCAGGACGATCGAGGGCCAGCAGTACCCGGTGAGCTGCCGCAGGGCCGTCAGGCCCGACGACGCCGGCCCGCCGATGACGGCCGACGGCAGCCCGCTCGACGGTGAGGAGATCCTGCTCGACCAGAACGAACTGGCCGGGGCTAGCCCGTTCTTCGCGGTCGGCGCCTTTGACGTCAGCCCGGATGGCACCATGCTGGCTTATTCCACCGATCTGGACGGCGACGAGCGCTACACCATGCGCTTCAAGGACCTGGTAACGGGAGAGGTCGCGCCGGACGAGATTCCCGATACCTATTACGGCACGGCCTGGTCAGCGGATGGCAGCGCCCTGTTCTACATCACGGTGAACGACGCCTGGCGGCCATATCGGGTGTGGCGCCATGTCATCGGCACTCCGGCCGGTGACGACGTGCTCGTCTACCAGGAGGACGACGAGAAGTTCAACGTCAGCGTCGAACTCTCGCGCAGCGAGCGTTACCTGGCTATCGGCACGTCAAGCTCGCTCACCAGTGAGGTCAGGGTCCTCGATGCGGCAAACCCGGCAGGGGAGTTCCGGGTGGTCGCCCCGCGGCGGCCGGGCGTCGAGTATTCCGTCGAGCACCAGGTGCTGCCGGACGGAACTGAGCGGCTGCTCATCCTCCACAACGACGGCGCACTGAACTTCGAGCTCGCGCAGGCGCCGCTGACCGACCCGGCGAAGTGGACGCCACTCATCCCGCATCACGGCGATACCCGGCTTCTCGGCGTCGATGCCTTCGCTTCGCACGTGGTGGTCTACCAGCGCCGGGACGGGCTCACCGGGCTGCGGGTCATCCCTAACGGAGCCGACGGTTACGAGATCGGCTTCCCCGAGCCGATCTACCAGGTCGGCCCTGGCCCGAATCCGGAATACGACACCGACAAGTTCCGCCTCTCCTACGTGTCGATGGTGACGCCTCATTCTGTCTACGACTGCGATGTCCCGACTGGCCAGCTCACGATGCTAAAGCAGGCCGAGGTGCTGCCCGGGCCGGACGGCAGGGCATACAACCCGGCCGACTACGAACAGCAGCGTGCCTGGGCTGTGGGCAGCGACGGTACCAAGATCCCCATCTCGATAGTGTCCCGCAAGGACGTAGCGCGGGACGGGACAGCCCCGTTCCTGCTCTACGGGTACGGAAGCTACGAGATCTCTATGGACCCGGGATTCTCCATCTCCCGGATATCGCTGCTGGACCGCGGCTTCGTCTACGCGATCGCGCATATTCGCGGCGGCGGCGAGATGGGGCGGCACTGGTACGACGACGGAAAGATGCTCAGGAAAGTCAACACCTTCGAGGACTTCATCTCCTGCGCGCGGCACGTCGTGAAGGACGGCTGGACGACGGCCGAGCGACTGGTCGCACGCGGCGGGTCGGCCGGCGGCCTGCTGATGGGCGCGGTGGTCAACATGGCTCCTGAGGCGTTCGGCGGCATCGTCGCCCAGGTGCCGTTCGTGGATGCGCTGACCTCGATACTCGACCCGACGCTGCCCCTGACCGTGCCGGAGTGGGAAGAGTGGGGCGATCCGCTGCACGACCCCGAGGTCTACCGGTACATGAAGTCGTACTCCCCGTACGAGAACGTCAGCCCGGACCGCACGTACCCGCCAATCCTGGCAGTGACCAGTCTCAACGACACGCGCGTCCTGTACCACGAGCCCGCCAAGTGGATCGCCAGGCTGCAGGCAGACGCCAAGGGCGGCCCCTTCCTGCTGAAGACGGAGATGACCGCTGGCCACGGAGGGCGGTCTGGCCGCTACGACGCCTGGCGCGAAGAAGCCATGGTGCTCGCCTGGATCGTCGCCACGGCAACTGCCTGAATGGCAGCGGCCGCGGCAGCATTTCACGGGGCCATTCCCGGTTTTCATGGGCCGTGCTGGCCTGGCGCCCGCTATGACCGTTTTGTAGTCGCAGGTCGCATGAAAGGCTGGCGGCGCTCGCTTCGGCCTGCCGATCTGGATGCGTGCGGCGCTGGTCCCGCGCCCTGTCACACGAATGTCACACCCCATCGGATGTCCTGCTCGCGGTGACCGCGCCGGCCCGCCCGGCGAGACGCGAGTAAGGACAGTTGATGCGAGAGCACCACGATGACGAGCCCGACGGCCTGGACACGGCGGTCGCGTCTGCCGCTCGCGCCTTCCCCGCGCCGGGCAGGCCGGCCACACTGCACTACCGCACGGCCAGCGAGCAATGGCCGGCTGGTGACCGGCGAAGGCGGGCTGAGCGAGCGCTTCGATGGCCGCCAGACGGGTCGTGGTCGTCGCAACGGGGGTGTGCCGACGGGGTGCCAGGACAATCGGGATGGGAGCCGGTCGCCGTGCCGCCGGATCCTGGCGCGGGCGTCCGCGGGGCGAGCGCCGCGGCAGGCAGGGCAGCAGACGCCGGTAACGCGCGGTCGGGGCCCGGTCACCTGGACTGGCTGTTCGATGATGTGGACAAGGCGGCGGACTTAGGCCAGGATCACTCTTTTTCGCGCAGTTACGACGTGCCCTCCGGCGTGGCATCCGGGGAGCGTGGGCGTTTTGCCGCAGAATGGTCTCCACAAGAAACATCGTCAAAACTGTCGCGCTCAACACGGGCGCGCTCAACATGGTCGCGCCCGGAAGCTTCACTGCCGCGGCGCCTGCGGCGCGTTAACCGGGACGGAGGTGTAATGGCCCGTCGGGCACTCCTCGAGCGCAGTGCTGAGTTCACTGTCGACGATGAGGTAGCGCCTACCCGTCGGCCGCACCCCGTCCGCCTCGACCAGGCCGCCTCGCATTGGCGCGGTGCGGGCGGCAGATGGCTGATCTGGGCTGGGCGTGTCGTCGCCTGGGCTGTGCTGCTGCTGATCGGCTACCGCGGAGTCCTCTCGATCATCCAGGGACCGGCTCCCGCCAGCCGGGCCGGTTCCGCCGCGCTGACTGGCACAACACAGTTCCCCGTCACGTCGGCGGAGGCGTACGCGCTGGAGTTCGGCGACGTGTACCTGAACTTCAGCTCCGCCGGTGCCGTGGCGCGCAGCCGGGATCTGGCCAGGTTCTTGCCGCCGGGCACCGACCCGAGCCTTGGCTGGAACGGGACGGGCAGCCAGCGCATGCTGGACGAGCAGGTCGAGAGCGTGTCGGTCACCGGCCCGCGGACCGCGATCGTGACCCTGCTCGCGCGGCTCAGCGACGGCCGCCTGATCGAGCTTGGCGTGCCCATCTACGCGGCCGGAAGCGGCATGAGCGTCACCGGCTACCCTGCCCTGCTGCCCGGCCCCGCCAAGGCGGTCCCGCCAGCAACCGGGCAGACCCAGGACCAGGCTGCGGAAACCGCGCTGCAGGGCCAGTTGCCGGCGTTCTTTCAGGCCTACGCAAGCGGAGACCAGGGAACGCTAGCCAGGTTCACCGTTCCTGGCGCGCACCTCACCGGGCTGGGCGGTAGCGTCGGCTTCGGCGGTATCGACGGCATCTTCGTCCCGGCAGGCGGCTCGACAAGGCAGATCTCGGTGACCGTCACCTGGCAGTTGCCGACCGCAATCGCGGCGACAAGGCCAATCACAGGCGGCAGTACCCCGGCTGCCTTGCAGATGACGTACCAGATGACGGTCGTCAGGCAGGGCGGCAGCTGGGATGTCCGGGCAATCGGCGCGTCCACGCTGCCGCTGGCCCAGGGGCCGCCATGAGATCAGCAGACGGTTCGCGGCACGACGACCCGCCCGGACCTGAGGCGGGACAACGCAGCCCGCGACGACACACGAAGCCAGCACGTGCTCCCGACGGCCGCGCTCACTCACCCCCGGAGATCCGATGTCGGCTCAACTTCTCATTGCTGTGCATCCCCTGGCTCTTAGCACCACCGGCCTTGTCTCGTACCTGCAGGGTCTGTTCGGGCCGCTGTTCCTGGGAATTGTCGGCATCGTCGCGATCTTTTTCCTGTTCACTCGCGAGATCATCCGGTTCGTGCAGTTCATCGTCCTGGCCATCGCGATCGCGGTCATCTTCTACACGCCGAGCATCGTGCAGACGATCGCGTCCGGCATCGCGAATGCGCTCGGAGTGCACTGACCAGCACGGCGCTCGGAAGTCGCGGCCGGATCGCGGCCGGTCTCCCGCCAGCGGACGGAAGGAGGCGGCGCGTGGAACTTCCCACCTACACGAACATCTGGAAGATCGAGAAGCGGCTCTACAAGCTGTATGACTTCCGGCTGCCCATGCCGCTGCCCGTCGGCCAGGTGGCCGTATTCCTGGCCATCGCCGTGCCGTACATGCTGATCCTGACGATGGCAGGGATGCCGTTCAGTCACACCTGGGTCTGGCTCTACGTGCTGCCGCCGGGTGTGCTGGCCTGGCTTGTCACCCGCCCGGTGCTGGAGGGCAAGCGGCTGCCCGAGCTCGTGCTGTCGCAGTTGCGTTATCTCAGCGAGCCGCGAACCTGGTGCCGCATGGCGCCGCTGGCAGAAAAGGACGAGATCACGGTCTACGCGAGCGTGTGGCGCCAGGTCGGCGCGCTAGCTCCGCTGGAGGCAGCGCACGCCGGGCCGGCCAGCGCAGCGATGCCCGGTCCGCCGGCGGCAGCTGCGCATGCAGTTGATGCGGGGGCAGAAGCAGAAGCGCAGACGGTCGGTCCGGTTGCGGCCGGGCAGGCAGGTGCGGCCGGGCAGGCAGCCGTCGCCCCCGGCACAGCCGATGCGCCAGCGCGGCCGGTTTGGCCCACCAGTCCCGCCATTTACGCGCCCATGCCGTCCGGGTTGACCGCCCCGTCTGGGTTGACCGCCCCGCACGAGCTGGCTGCTCAGCCTGCGCGAACCGTCCGGCCGAGGCTGACTGTCCGCACCGACGGTCCGGTCGCGCAGCCGCTGCATGTCGTCGAACGCGCCCTGCACAGTACGGCCGGCGGCCCGGCGAGCGGCTGGCGTGATCGCGTCGTCGTCGTGCCCGGCGGCCACCGGCCAGGCAAGCCTGCCCAGGTCCAGCGGGACCAGGGCAGAGCCCGGCTGCCGCTGGCCGGCCCGGCCCGCATCGTCGTCCTCGGCTGCACGGCCGGGGCCGGCCAGACGGTCACCACGCTGCTGACCGGTCACCTGCTGGCGGGCCTGCGCGGTGAAGCCGTAGCGGTGCTCGACCTCGGTGCCGGACCCGGCTCGCTGACCGAGCGGGCGCGCCAGATCCCGCGTTTGCTGCCCGGCAGGCAGGACGCCGCCGCCCGGAACGTACCAGCATCGGGCAGGGAACGCGGCTTGCAGGTGGTGACCGCAGACAACGACGCCGATGAGCCAGCCGATGCCGGGCAGCTTATCGACGCGGTTGCGGCCCGGTATCCGCTGACGCTGGCCGATCCGGCCGCCAGGCAGGTGCCCCGCGCCGTGCCCGTGGCTGATCAGCTGGTGCTGGTCGCGCCCGCGAACGCCGACGCGGCCGGCGCGCTCGCGATGACGCTGGAGTGGCTGGACGGCCACGGGCATGCCGAGCTTGCACGCCGCGCTGTAGTCGTGCTGAACGGCGTGAGCGCGGGCACCGCAGCGCAGGCCGACAAGGCGGCCGCCGTCGCGGCCGGCCGGTGCCGGGCGGTCGTGCGCGTGCCCTGGGACGATGGCCTTTGCGGGGCTGGCATGCTCGGCGCCGCTGCCATCCGGGCCTATACGGCGCTGGCGGGAGTGCTCGTTTCCGGCTTGGCCGCAGCGGCGGCGTCCACGGCTGCGCGGGCACGGAGCGCCGGCCGGTGAGCGCGCGGACCACCGGGCGGACCCGGCTGTCGGTCCGGTACTTCGACGACCGGATCGTGCTCACCGAAGCGCACGCCTGGGCGTACTACCGGCTCCCCACCGTGTCGTATGAGTTCACCACTCCGATCGAGCGCGAGGCGCTCGCCACCGGCATCACCGTCGCGCTGGCCGCGATCCGGATGGCTGACGCAGAAGTGCACCTTCGCATCGCGAACCGGCCTTACCCGGCCGCCGAGTGGGCCACGAAGCTGG
>JAJYUU010000277.1 GCA_021792405.1 Actinomycetes bacterium | reverse complement strand
CCGAGTGCCCGGTCGATGAGATGAACCGGCCCCGGGGAGCGGGCCGGGCGGCGCTGCGGATCCCGCCATCGGCGGCGCAGGCGGGCGTGTTGTCCGGCGGGTGGCGGGCAGAGCTGGCGACCTGCCGAAGGCCTGCACCGTGACAAAGTCCAGCGGCACTGCCCGCTGCCGCCGCGACTTGGCCACCGCGCCGTTGACATTGCCCTCCCGCCGAACCACGTGCACATGCGCCGGGGCGATCTCACACCCCAGCGGCCGGGAGTCTAAGAGCCTGTTTAACAACTCGCGGTTGAGCCTGGTTCGCAGGGATTTCTGATCTTCGTCGTGCCCTGGCGGCGCGCCTCCGTGATCATGGAGAAGGGCTCCTGGTAACTGCACGGGTGTCAAAGCCCACGCTGGCTGGCGCGGCCGGGCGCAGCCAGTTACTCACATCCACGCCCAGCCGGATCCGCCCGTCGCTCCAGGCCGGCAACGGCAGCCCGGCCAGCGACCACCGCAGCCGCGCCACGTCGATCCGGCCGGCGTTCACCGCGTCATACAGCGCCCCGTGCCCGCGCCGGTGCTCCGGCGCAAGCGACAACCCCACCAGCGTCTTCACCGGCCCCTCCGCGCACAGCACCGCATCGGCGAGCTCGAACAGCGCATCCGCGCGGGCAGTGAAGCACCGGTACAGCTCCCCGCGGAACGCCGCCAGCCGGTCCCGTGCCCCAGCCTGATCGTCTGCCGCGTCCGGCTCGACTCCTGCCTCCAGCCACGTCATACTGAACGCCACGGCCACCGCCTGCTGTCTTCAAGTTCTGTCGTAGGAACCCGAAGATCATCACGCGGTGGCCGTGTCACGTAACAACGACACGCCGGACAAGATCCACGATCTTCGCAACACGCGGGGGTATCTCGCTAGGTGTGTAAGTGGAGTTACGTAGAGTAACTGCAATGGCCAGTGGGAATGGCCATCACCATCGGGGGAGAGTAGCAAGAGATGCCAGTTTCACTTGGGGAACAGGCTGCGGCGGGAATGATGCTGCCGGCAGGGCCTGATGAGGCTCTGGGGGATGCCCCTCCCATTACGACGGGGAAAATCCCCCCTCGGCCGCAGCCGTCGTGCCGCTGCGGGACCTGATCGGCGACCGGCTGCTGGATGCGCTGCTGGAACGCTCGAAGGATGAGGCCGGGGGGCTGCGGCTGACCGGTGAGAACTCGATGCTCGGGGAACTGGTCAAGGCCGTGCTGGAACGCGCGCTGGCCGCCGAACTCACCGCGCACCTGGGTTATGAACGCCACGACAAATCCGGCAGCACTAGCGGGAACGCGCGCAACGGCACCATTTCCAAGAACGTCCAGACCGGCATCGGCCCGGTCGGCCTGCAGGTGCCCCGCGACAGGGCCGGAACTTTCGACCCGATCCTGGTGCCCAAACGGTCGGGGCGCATTGCCGGCGGCCTCGATGACATGATCATCAGCCTGTACGCCCACGGCATGACCGTCCGCGACATCCTGCACCACCTGGAGCAGGTGTATGGCACCAGGCTGTCGCACGAGCAGGTTTCCCGGATCACCGGCCAGGTGATGGAAGAGGTCCGCGCCTGGCAGGACCGGCCGCTGGATGCGGTATATGCGGCAGTGTCCGCGGCACCTGGCTGCGCCTGCGCGAGCAGGGCCTGAAGATGCCGCTGCAGCGCAACGGGTACCTGACCGCCGCCCGGGCCGCGCTGGAGGAGATCACCTGGGTGGAGGCGACCTACCACGCCGTGCACAACGTGCTCACCCACCCCGGCTACGCCGGCGCCTATACCTGGGGCCGGTCCCGGCAGGAAAAACAGATCACCGCCGACGGCGCGCTGCGCGTGCGCCGGAAGCTGGTGGCGCAAGACGATTGGCAGGTGCTGATCAAAGACCACCACGCCGGCTACATCAGCTGGGACACCTACCAGGCCAACCAGGACCGGATCGGGCGCAACATCCGGCCAGTCGCCCACCAGCCCGGCACCGGCGCGGTCCGCGAGGGCTGCGCGCTGCTGCAGGGCCTGGCGATCTGCGGGACCTGCGGCCGCAAGCTCGCCGTCTACTACGAAGGCAAGCACAAGGCCACCCCCGGTTACTACTGCAACGGCACCGGCCAGCTGGTCGAGGGCCGCGGCACCCGGCATCTGCGCGCCGGCGGCGCCGGCGTTGACGCCGCGGTCACTGCCGCGTTCCTGGCCGCGCTGCAGCCCGCGGCGCTGCAGGCCTGCGTGGCAGCTGCCGAGCAGCTCGAGCACGGCCACGACGCGGCGCTGGAGCAATACCGCCGGCAGGTGGAGGCCGCACGTTACACCGCCGGCCGCGCCGAGCGCCGGCATGCCGCCGTCGACCCTGATAACCGGCTGGTCGCCCGCGGCCTGGAAACCGCGTGGGAGAAAGCCCTGACCGGCCTGGCCGCCGCCGAAGCCGAGCTGGCCCGCCGGCAGCAAGCCCGGCCGAAGACTCTGTCGCAAGCCGAACGCGCCGCCGTGCTGGCCCTGGGCGATGACCTGGGCGATGACCTGGGCGCGGTCTGGGACGCTCCGTCGACCACCGACAGGGACCGAAAGCAGTTACTGCGCACCCTGATCGAGGACGTCGCCGTCGCCGTTCACCGCGACGACGACAACGGGCACGCCGACCTGGTCGTGCGGTGGAAAGGGGGCGCGCTCGCCGAGCTGACCGTCCCGGTCAGGCCCCGGACCCGGCAGGTGCTGCGCACCGATGAGGACACCGTCGAGCTGGTCCGCCGGCTCGCCGTGCACTACCCGGACGCCAAGATCGCCGGGATCCTCAGCCGGCAGCACCGCCTCACCGCCCGGGGACTGTCGTTCACCGCCAGTAGAGTCTCCTCACTGCGAACCAACTGGAAGATTCCCCGCTACCAGCCCGGCGACGCCGGGCCGGCCGAAGGAGCACTCCTCAACGTGAGCGCCGCCGCCCGCCAGCTCGGCATCGCGCCGTCCACGCTGCTGCGCTGGCTCGACGACGGCTTCGTCGCCGGCGAGCAAGACACCCCCGGCGCGCCCTGGCGCATCCGCCTCGCCGGCGAGCTGCGCGGCATGCTCACCCCCAGCGCCCCGGCAGGCTGGGTCCCGCTCGGCTACGCCACCCAGGCGCTGGGCATCTCCCGCCAGGCCGTATTGCAAAAGGTCAACCGCGGCCAGCTCCGCGCCGTCCTGACCAGCACCGGACGCAGAAAAGGCCAGCGTATCGAACTGCCCGCCCCCCAGAAAACCCTGTTCTAACAGGCGCCATTAGCAAAGGAGCAGTGTGACGATGCATCGAAACAGTTCGCGATGTCCGTCTCGACCACCCACCGCCTGCCCCGCCAGGCCTCGTCCACGAGGACTTGCAGGGCATCGTGCGCCGACCGCCTCGGGCGGAACCCGAAACTGCACGGCAGGAAATCCGCCTCGAAGACCGGCTCAAGCACGATCTTCACCGCAGCCTGCACGATCCGGTCACGCACCGCGGCGATCGCCAGCGGCCGCTTCTCGCCGCTCCCCGGCTTGGGGATCAGCACCTTGCGCGCAGGCAGGATCCTGGTGGTTAATTTGATGACACACCGTGTGTGATCCGTGACTTTGGGCCGGCTATTGCTGAGGGTGGCTGTTGCGGTCGTTTCTTCCCCCTCGTCCCGGCCGCAGAATCGGGTATGTCATGTC
>JAJYUU010000276.1 GCA_021792405.1 Actinomycetes bacterium | reverse complement strand
ACTGCCACACGAAGGAGCTGGTCGGCTGGGCGATGGATGATAACTACAAGACTCCGCTCATCCAGCGGGCAATCGAGATGGCCGCACGCAATCATCAGCTTGCCGGTAATGCGATTTTCCATTCCGATTATGCCGAGGTTTTCGTTAAGCCGGAGAACCTGAGGATGGCCTGCTCAGGCCCGTAAGTTGAAGGGCTTTTTCGGCTTAACGTTCCGGGTTACCGTCCGTCGTATCCCGCTTGTGTCTCGTGGAAGGAGACGACGATGGATACGACGATGGATACGACGGTGTCGGGGATCGGCTCGGTAGTAATCGGGGAGTTACGGGCGGCGGGCTACCTGGAGTCGACGATTGGCCAGTATGCGAGGACGATCAAGGTGCTCGCCCGGTTCGCCGCTAGGCGAGGCGGCGAATACAGCCCCGAACTGGGGGCGGAGTTCGCGTCGATGACGGTCAGCCCGCGCACGGGCCGGTTCAGCGCGCAGCGGCGGATGGATTGCGGCCGGCTCACCCGCGTATTCGATTCCTACGTTCGCACGGGGCGGGTGGACCTGTCGGTCCGCAAACGCGGCGGCGGCGGGCCCCGGCCCGCGGCAGAGGCACTGTCGGCGCTGGATGCGGCGTGGGAATCGGAAATGACAGCCCGGGGCCTGGCAGCGGCCACGCGCGAGGCGTACGGGCGGGTAGCCCGCGGCTACCTGGTGTTCTTAGAACAGCGCGGGATCGCAGGCCTGGACGGGGCTGACGGCGGCAGCGTGCTGATGTTCCTGGAGTCGCTGGGCGACCGGTGGGCGGAGACATCGCTGTTCTGGGTGGTGTCGAACTTCCGCCCGTTCCTGAAATACACCGGCCGCGCCGATCTGGTCGCCGCGGTGAACCTGGCCGGAGTCCGCCGGTCCCGCCCGATCATCGAGGTGCTAGACGACGGGGACCAGGAGCTGGTGGTCCGGGCATGTGCGGCAGGGCGCGTCAGCGCGAGGAACGCGGCGATCACGCTGCTGGCGCTCACGACCGGGCTGAGGGCCTGCGACATCATCGGCCTGCGGCTGGCCGATGTGGACTGGCGCGGCGCCACGATCGGCATCGTGCAGCGCAAGACCGGCAACCCGCTGACACTGCCGCTGCCCGGGCTGGTAATGCGCAAGCTCGCCCAGTACGTGCTGGGCGAGCGGCCCGCCACCGCCGATGAGCACGTGTTCGTCCGCGCGGTCGCACCGCACGTTCAGCTGGCCGACCACGCGTCAGTGCACGTCGTGATCTCGGCCACGTTCGCCGCGGCGGGCGTGGAGGTGAGCGCCGGGACAAGACTGCTGCGGCACAGCGCCGCGACCCGGCTGCTGCGCGCAGCCGTGCCGCTGCCCACGATCTCCGCGGTGCTCGGCCACGCCGCCGAGGACTCCACGAGCGTGTATCTGAGCACTGACCGTGACCGCCTGCTGCAGTGCGTGCTGCCGGTCCCGGCCGGAGCCCGGCCATGAGCGGAGCGCGGTTCACCAGCGCGTTCGCCGCTGACCTGGAGGCCTACCTGGCCTTCAAGCAGGCCATGGGCTGCTACGGCGCATCGCGGATCTGGTACCTGCGTCAGTTCGACGCCTGGTGCACCGGGCACGGCCGGATCGTCTTCGACCAGGACACTGTCGAGGGCTGGGTGAAAGCACGGCTGGAACGCTCGGGCCGGTACCGCTCGTGGATGTCGTACATCCGTGACTTCGGCCGGTGGCTGCAGGCCACCGGCCATCCCGGCGCTTATGTGCTGTCCGGCCGGTGGAAGGCCCCGTTCAACCAGCCACGGCCCTACCTGCTGGGCCGCCGCGAGATCAACGCGTTCTTCACCGCGGCAGCGAGGCTGGACACCAGCTCGCCGTGGCAATGGCAGGCCCCGGCGTTCTTCACGCTGATGCATTCGTGCGGGCTGCGGACCGGCGAAGCCCGCGCCCTGCGCACCGGCCACGTGGACCTGCACTCCGAGGACATCGACATCGTCTGGTCCAAGGGAAACCGCAGCCGCAGGCTACCGGTCACCCCACAGGTCGCCGGTGTCCTCGCCGCCTGCGACGCCCAGTCCCAAGCCCGGTTCCCCGGCCGGGAGTATTTCTTCGTTTCCGCCGTCGGCCACCAGGTCAGTGGCTGCACGCCCGGGGTGATGTTCGCCCGGATCTGGGACCAGGCCGGGCTGTCCCGGCCACTGGCCGGCCGGCAGCCAGTTCCCTACGATTTCCGGCATCACTTCGCCTACGCGTGCATTGAGCGGTGGCGGATCCTCGGCAAGGACGTGCACGCGATGCTGCCCTACCTGTCGGCTTACATGGGCCACGCATCGTTCGACAGCACCTACTACTACATCCACACCTCGCCCGACTTCCTGGACGCCTACGACCACATCACCCGGGCGAGCCAGGACCTGCTTCCCGAGGTCGGATTCGGATGAGACGCGACCCGGCAACCGGCGCACCGGACTTCTTCAGCTACGCCCGGGACTACCTGCACCTCTACATGCCCCGCGTCCGGGCCATGTCGCCCAAGACGATCGAGGCCTACCGGATCAGCCTGGAATGCTTCCTCGGCTACCTCGACCAGACCGAGCACATTCACCGCGAGCACGTCAGTTTCGATCACTTCGACCGGCCCCGCCTCAAAGCATGGCTTGCCTGGATGGCCGATCAGCAGGGCTACGCGCCGAAGACCGTCACGCTGCGGCTCAGCGCCGTCAAAGCGTTCCTGGCCTACGCGGCTCAGGAAGACATCACCCTCATCACGCTGAGCCAGGCCGCCCGGGCACTCAAAGCCCCGGCCCCGCCCCGCAAACCCGTCGACTACCTCACCCCGCCCCAGATCCAGGCGATCCTGGCCGCAAACGCCGGCGCGACCGCCAAGTCCCGGCGCAACAGGATGCTGCTCATCCTGCTCTACGACACCGCCGCGCGGGTGTCGGAGATCACCAGCCTCACGCCGCAGGACCTGCACCTGGACCAGCCCGGGCACCTGACCCTCACCGGCAAGCGCAACAAAACGCGAGTGGTGCCGCTGACCGGCAAGACGATCAGCCACCTGCGCGTCTACCTCGCCGAGTTCCACCCTGGCGCCGCGCGCCACAGCGCGACCCGGCCGCTGTTCTACAGCCTCCGCGACGGGCAGCCCGTCCGGCTGTCAGCAGACACCGTCTCCGCCGTTCTCAAACAGGCCGCGCAATCCGCACGGCAAGACTGCCCGTCGATCCCCGGGCACATTCACTGCCACCTGATGCGCAAGACCAAGGCCATGGACCTTTACCAGCAAGGCGTCCCGCTGCCGGTCATCATGCGCCTGCTCGGACACGAGAACACATCAACAACCTCAGCGTTCTACGCATTCGCCACGCTCGACATGATGCGGCAGGCGATCAGCAAAGCCACCCCCGCGATCAGCAGCCTCGCCACCGAACCGCTCACCCAGGACAAGCTCCAGGCCCTCTACAGTCTCCGATAGCCCAGAACGTTAAGCCGGGGAACCAGTCAGCAGGTGCAGCCCCAGCAGGCCATCCTCAGGTTCTCCGGCTTAACGAAAACCTCGGCATAATCAGAATGGAAAATCGCATTACCGGCAAGCTGATGATTGCGTGCGGCCATCTCGATTGCCCGCTGGATGAGCGGAGTCTTGTAGTTATCATCCATCGCCCAGCCGACCAGCTCCTTCGTGTGGCAGT
>JAJYUU010000275.1 GCA_021792405.1 Actinomycetes bacterium | reverse complement strand
GAACTGGTCGGCAAAGAAGACGCCCAGCCAGGGACCGATCCAGTACGCGATGACCAGCAGGAAGTTGTTGTACCTGGTGCCAGCGTCGCTGAGCCCGGACAGCGCCAGGAAGAAGCCGGCGATGCCGAAGACGATGGCCACTATCGCCCGCCGCAGCGTGAGGGGCAGCTTGATCCCGAGCGCCAGGAACGACATCGAGCCGGAGTACACGTTGAGGGCGTTCGCGCAGATCGCCCCGAGAGCGATGGCCAGCAGCGTCGCGTCAGCGATGGCGGTCGGCAGGTGGCTGACGAAGCCCGCGGTGGGGTTGCCGGAGTACTTGGTCGCGCTCGTGATGGTGGCTGCGGCGGCCCCGATCACCTCGAGAACCACGCAGGAGATGAAGACGCCGAGGCCTGCCCACATGCCGGTGGCTTTCCGGTTGGTATCCCTGGGCAGATAACGGGTGTAGTCGCTGGCGTAGGGGTTCCATCCCGCCGCGTAGCCGAACGCCGCGCCGAACGTGATCAGCCAGCCGCCGGGCACTCCGGCGACGTGCGCACCCGGGTGCGATTTGCCCGCTATCACCACAGCCGCGATCAGGAACACCAGCACCAGCACGGGGAAGGACCAGCGCTCGAAAGCGTGCACCAGGTTGTGCCCGAAGAACGCGACGGCTAGCTGCACCACGACGATGATCAGCAGGCACAGCTTGGTGTTCCAGCCGAGGAGCGCGTTCAGCGCGAACGCGCCGCTGACACTATTGACCGCGAACCAGCCGACGCCCGCGACCAGGGAGTTGATGCCGGCCGGCAGGATGTTGCCGAGCCAGCCGAAGCCGATCCTGGACAGCACCATCTGCGGCACGCCGAACAGCGGGCCGCGCACGGCCAGTGCGCCCATCGAGATCGAGCCGAGCGCGGTGCCGAGGACGATCGCGAGCGAGGCCATCCAGAACGACTGGCCGAAGTACCACACTCCGATGACGCCCACGAAGACTGTGGCGAATTCCATATTCGGCGAGACCCAGGTCCAGAACTGCTGGAGTGGCTTGCCGTGTCGCTCACTGAGCGGTATGTACTCGGCGCCGCCGGGCTCGATGGTGGCGATCCTGTCGCCGTAGGTGCCTTCGCGAACATCGGCCTCGATCACCGCGGCGTCACCCGCGATTGTGGTCTCGGTCACTTCCTGTACACCTCTCAGGTAGCAGCCAGCATTCAGTTATCCGGGTTTGGTCATGGGGACATGGATCAGTGTGACTCAGCATTGTTTCCAACATGTGTCACGGGTCGCCCGATTCCCGAAGGTAACGGGCGTAACGGGGTCTCGCGCTCGGCCGCGTTCGCCGCCTGCGGTGCGGGGGAAAATCCCTACCATGGCTGCCGGGCGCACCAAGCGCCATGACGACGGCGCTGAGCCGCGCCGACGCCACCGGCTGGCCTCGGGGCGGCGCGACCTGATCGCTGGCGCGGCCTTCGCGGCCGTGCTGCTGTCCGCGGGAGCGGTCGCGACAGTCCGTGAGCTGGCCAACTGGCATGGCCGCGGCGCTCGCTCGGTCGCCGCCAGCCACGTGGGCACGAACGGCGCTTCGGACCGGGCCGGTCAGGCCCGGGGTCGTCCGGCGACCGTGCCTGCGTCAGCGGCACCGTCCGGGCCAGCGCCTGCGCTGTCCCCGCCTGCCGGTGACTGCACGAGGCCGCAGTTCGCTACGTCGAAGCCGACGGCTGGCTGGAGCGACGGGACCTATTACCTGGACAACAACATGTGGAACGCCGGCCGCTACAGCGTGACGCAGACGCTCTACGCATGCTCGTACCGCAACTGGTTCGTGGTCGCCGACATGAACAACGGCCGCGGCGACGGCGTGGTGAAGACCTACCCCGATGTCCAGCGGACCTTCAGCGAACCCGCGATCAGCTCATTCCGCTCGATCTCGAGCACGTTCGCCGAGACTGGCCCGGGCACCGGGATCTACGAGGACGCCTACGACATCTGGATCAACGGCGTCGCCCGCCCCGGCTCGACCGAGATCATGATCTGGACGAACACCGTCCATCAGGTCCCGTCCGGCTCGGTCCGGGCGAGCGCTACCATCGGCGGGCGAGCCTTTCAGGTGTGGCGGAGCGGCCACTACATCGCCTTCGTGGCGGAGGTGAACTTCTCCGCCGGGACCCTGAACTTGCTTCAGTTCCTTGACTGGGTCATGGCACGAGGCTGGATAGCCGGCCGCTCCACGCTCGGCCAGATCGACTACGGCGCCGAGATGGTGTCGACCGGCAACGTGCCGGCGACGTTCAGCTTCACCAATTTCTCGATCAAGACCAGCTGACCGCGTCCTGCACCTGCGAGCGCCGCAGCCGTTAGTCCCGGACGGACATCCAGCCATCCTCACAGCGGAGAAGGTGCTAGCGCGGGCCTTCCTCGGAAGGGGCGCCGGCGACGATGTCCCGCAACCGATTCCAGCGCTGATGGTAGCGCGGGCCGTACCTGCTGGCCGCGCGCGCCGCGCGCCGCGGCCGGCTGGCGTAACGGCGCGTGGCCCACCACGACCCGGGTTTAGCCAGCCTCACCGCACCGACGAGCGCGACCACGCCGATCATGATGCCGACGACGCCGGTGGTTATCTTGCCCTTGAGCAGGCACACCACGCTCAGCACCAGGCTTGCGGTGAGGGCGGCGGCCGAGGACCACCAGGCGGCCGTGCCGAAGCGGCCCGACAGGAAGCTCGCGCCCCCGATCAGCGCGCCGGTCACCGCCAGGACGCAGAAGATAGCGTCGACCGACTTGCGGCCCTCCTCTGCCCAGTACACGTCCTCCAGATGGAGCCATAGCGCGAACTCGTCCAGGGTCAGGCTGACGCCCACTCCGAAGATGGCCGCCGCGGCATTCAACGCGGCACCGCGCGGCGTCGCGGACACCAGGGCGATTCCACTGCCGATCATGATCACTATGCCGAAGACCTGATGGTGGACGTGCACTCCGTAGATACGGAAGTTGCCGAGCCCAGCGCGAGCGCCGCGCCCGGACCGGATCAGCCGCGTCACACTCCGCGCGATGAGAAAAGTGACCAGTATGGCGATAAACATCCACATCATCGGCGCCAGCGAAGCGCCGCGCGTATCGACCGTGATCCGGATCCCCGGCACGGCCGACCGCGCGGCAACGCCGGCGACGACTGACACGATGCCCTCCCGAGTAGGCCAGATGCCGGCCGGCACCACTGCTGAACGGCCGGCAGTCACTGCGGGTATCGCTGCCAGCATGCCCTGGCCGGGTTCAGGCCACCCACCGGGCCGGTCGTCGGCCGCTCACCGCCGAAGGCGCTTCTCAACCGGGCGAAGGCGCTGGCCCCGCCTCAGCTTGCCGGAACCGTGCACACGGCGCCGCGATCCGCGCCGGACACCAGCGCGGCGTACTTGGCCAGCGCGCCGGTCGTGTAGTTCGGCGCGGGGCGCTTCCAGTCAGCCCGCCGCCGCTGCAGTTCGGGCTCGTCGACCAGCAGGTCAAGTCGCCGCTCCACGACGTCGAGGACGATCGGGTCGCCGTCGGCCACCAGCGCGATAGGCCCGCCTTCCCACGCTTCCGGGGCGACGTGGGCCACGCAGGCGCCGAACGTCGCGCCGGAGAACCGGCCGTCGGTCAGCAGCGCCACGTCCTTGCCCAGCCCGGCGCCCTTGATCGCCGCGGTGACCGCCAGCATTTCCCGCATGCC
>JAJYUU010000122.1 GCA_021792405.1 Actinomycetes bacterium | reverse complement strand
GACCGTTACCGGCACGTTATACGACTGGAAGTTGAAGGTCGTCACAACGGTCTCCGCCGAAACCGTCTCGACCTCGACGAACTGCCGTATCTGGCCGTTGCCCGCGATCCAGACGTGGAAGCTGACGTCGCCGGTCAGTCGCTTCATCGCGGGCCCGAGCACGGCGCGCTGGCTGGGGGACAGGACCTTCACGGCCGCAGCCGGGGTGAAGGCACCCGAGTACTTCGTGGTCTCCACGCCGTCGATGAGTTGCTTGCCGTCGGCGTGCAGGTACTTGGAGGCGAGCAGCAACTGCGCTTGCGAGGCCGGGTTCTCGTTCTGCACGCTCTGCAGGAGCGAGGCGAATGACCCGCTGCCCAGGCTTCCCAGCGGGATCTCGAGCCACTTCCCGAGCATCGCCTTCGGCAGGCCAGGCATGGAGCCGAACTTCATGTACATCGCGCTGCTGGTGAGGATCGCCGACATCGGGATCGTCTGCCCGCCGAAGTCTTCCGTGATGGTCATGGCCATCTGCAGCGGCTTGCGTATCTCTTGGACGGAACCGCTAATCGTGCCGCCGGCGGCGCCGCCGATGTTTTCGCTGAAGGTGGCCGAGAGCGAGGTGACGCTGGCGGCTTTGTGCGCCGCGGCGGCGAGGACCTCGGCCGGGGTCGGCTGGGACGGGCCAGCCGAGCCGTGGGTTGCGGCGACGGCGACAGCTGCGATCGCCACCACGGCAACGGCTGCGGCGGCCCCGGCGACGATCATTCTCGTCCGTCGCGGCGCAGTCGGTGCAGCGTTACCGCCACCGCTGAACTCCACCGTGTCCTGCGGACCCGCAGCAATGCCGGGCTGACTCACGCCAGGCTGCGGTTGCCTACGCTCAGGGTGAGCCGGCTGATCCTGGTCGGCGAGCGGCGACGGCTCGCGCGGAGTCGCATCGTTCCAGTCAGATCCGGTCATTATCATCCCCGTTGTCATGAAGTGCGGCTGCTGAGTTCCGCCAACCTACGCCAGTGCGCGACCGCGCCTGGGTCATATATTCGCATCTTCACGGCAAAGTCCGGTAACCGAAATATTCCGCCTGGACGCAGGCTCCTGCGGGGCATCGGTCAACGCTCGAGGAGTTCGCGCGCCTGCTCGTACACATCGGCTGGCAGCGGGCCCTTCTCCGCGATGGCGACGTTGCCGCGCAAGTGGTCGGCGTTCGAGGTGCCGACGATGGTGGTCGACAGAGCCGGGTGGCTGAGCGTGAAGCGCAGCATGAACTCCATCGGGCTCATGCCGTCGAGAAGGTCGTCGATGCCGGACGACTGCCACCGCTGCTGGCCCACGCCCGCGGGAAGGCCGAGCGGTCCGGAGCGCCAGTTCTTGTCCTGCGACGCCGCACCGCGGGCCGCCCCGCCGCGGATCAGCGTGCCGGCGCCCGATTCGGCGGCCGCGGTGATCAGGTCCTCGTGCTCGCGCTGCACCGCCGAGTAGGGAATCTGGAAGACGTCGAATACGCCCATGGCGATATGGTCGGGCAGGTTCGGCAGGATCCCGGACATCCCGATGAAGCGCACCTTGCCTTCGTCGCGCAGTGCCTCCAGCGTCTCCAGCACGCTGTTCTCCTCGAGCTGGGCTTTGCTGGGGGACATGTGGACCTGGACCAGGTCGAGCCGGTCGGTGCGCAGCCGCCGCAGGCTGCGCTCGACGCCCGCGCGCACGTTGGCCGGGCTGTAGTCGTGCTCGTACGGCCCGATCACGTCCGGCGGCGGGTTCAGCGGGCAGCCGCACTTGGACGCCAGGAAGTACTCATCGCGCCGATGGCCGATGTGCTTGCCGATGAGCTCTTCGCTGGTGCCGTAGTCGACTGACGTATCAATGAGGTTGATGCCTGCGTCGAGTACCGCGTTGAGCAGGCTGCTCGCTTCGTTGTCGGAGAGAGCAGGCGCCCGCGGCAGGCCGCGCAGTTCCATGGCCCCGTAGCTGAGGATCGTCACGTCCGTTCCGGTGCGCCCGAGCGGGCGCGTGCTGATCGCCATGGCAGCACCGTACCGGTATGGGCTGCCGGCGTACTGGCTCAGACTGTGGCTAGCGGGCTGTAGAAGACCAGGCCGTTCCCCTTGTGGTCGTAGACCACAGCACGGCGTTCGTGTGCGTCGTTGTACGGGGCCTTCACGATACCGCCGCCGCTGGCCTCGATAGCCTGCGCAGCGGCGTCGACATCGGCGGTTTTGATGCCGACGACGACCTGCCCGGGGATAGGGTGGTCCACCGCCGTCGCCAGCGCGATGGTGACCGACCCGCCGTCGACGGCTGCGAAGTGGGCTCCGTCGCGAAACTTCAGGGGCATCCCAAGGGTCTCGGTGTAAAACCGGATCGATTCATCTAGGTCGTCAGTTGACAAGACGACCATCCGCACGTCGTAGTCGCTCAACGGTGCCCCTTGAGACAAGCCAATCCTGGAGCGCGGTTCAACATCCAGCGCAGGCACCAGGGTAGTGCTGAGGCGCGGCGGCGATGTTCAGGGCCCGGGCTCTCCGCCGCTAACGTCTCAGAATCTGGGTTCCGCGTCATGCGATGCTGGCCAGATAATGGGGAATCGCCTGATTTGAATCAGAAGGTTGCCAGTTTCGGCGGAGGAGGTCCGCGTCAGCATGCCACGGACTCCCGCTTCGCTGCGTTACCTGACGCTGCACCGGTTCGCGTTCGCTGTCACCGCGCTGACGGTGCTGGTCACGGCGGTCGCGACCGCCGCGACCGCCGCATTCGCCTCGGCCTCTGCCGCTGCGGCCAACCGCCAGGCACTGGCCGCCGATCCGGTGAGCTCGATCCTCGTCACGGCACAGGCACAGCACTTTGGCGACGCATCGCGGCTGGTATCCCGTGTCCTGTCAGGCGGCGCGCCCGGCCTGCCGCTGCGGGTCCTGACCGCGCGGCAGTCCGATCCGCTTGACCTGCCGTCCGGCTTCGGCGGGCACGGGGCGCAGACCCTGTTGCTTTCTGCCGCTGCCGCTCGGCAGCACCTGCGGCTGGTTGGCGGGACCTGGCCAGCCACGAATCGCGGCGCCGGCGGCGTGGTGCCAGTGTGCGCGCCGGCGGCTGCAGCGCACCGCCTGAGGCTGGCGCCCGGCGACACGCTGACCCTGCGCGACAGCATCAGCCTGGCGCGGGCGCGCGTCCGCATCGCCTGCATCTACGCAGAAGCCGAGCCGGCCAGCGCGTACTGGCAGCTCTGGCCGCTCGGCCCTGCGGCGGTGAGCACGGCCGGCGGCTTCACGGTGTACGGGCCGCTGATCACCGCCGAGCCGGCGGCGGCCTGGCCCGTGCCGGCTCCGGCAGCGGCATGGCTGGCAGTGCCGGATTTCGCCGCGATGACGGCCAGCGACCTGCAAGGCCTGAGCTCATCGGTCGGTGCGGCCATCACGAAGCTGACCAACTCGGCCTCGCTCGGGCCGACGGTCACCTCCGGCCTGCCCGGCCTGCTCAGCGATCAGGCTGTGGCGCTGGAAGTCGCGCGTTCCCAGCTGCTCATCGGTCAGCTCATCGTGCTCGTGGTGGCCGGGGCAGCGCTGGTTGTGGCGGTCCGGTTGCTCGCATCCCGGCGAGCCGGCGAGCCCGGCTTGCTGATGGCTCGCGGCGCCACCAGGCTGCAGCTGGCTGCCAGGGGCGGCGCGGACGCTGCGCTGCTGGCAGTCCCGGCGGCCGTGGCCGGCCCGCTGCTAGGGGCGCGGCTGGCGCCGCTGGTCGCCAGGCTGGGCAGCATCGGCGGCGGCCCGGTGCGCCTACCTGCGGGCTTGCCGGCCGCGGCCTGGCTGGCCGGCCTAGGCGTGGGAGCCGGCTGCGCTGTGATCATCGCCCTGCCGTGGCTGCGCCGGCCGCGCACGCCCGTCAGCAGACGGGCGGCGGCCGGCCGGGATGCGACCATCGGCGCCGCGCTGTCCAGCGGCGCAGACCTGGCCGTGGCGGCGCTGGCGGCAGGGGCCGGGTGGCAGCTCTCGCGCTATTCGGCACCCGTCAGCAGCGGGCTCGGCGGCGCCATCGGGATCGATCCGGTCCTCGTCGTCGCGCCGGCGCTGGCGCTGACCGCCGGAACTCTGCTCATGCTCAGGCTCCTGCCGCTGCTCACCCGGCTGACCGAGCGGGCTGCGGCGCGCGGCCGCGGGATAACGGTGGCTACCGCGGCCTGGATGATAAGCAGGCGCACCCTGCGCCAGGCAGGCCCGGCGCTGCTGGCCGTCATGGCCGTGGCCATCAGCGTGCTCGCCCTGGGCGAGGTGAGCAGCTGGCAGCAGTCGGTACGCGCCCAGGCGGGCTTCGCGGTCGGCGCTAATGCCAGCCTCACGCTGCCTCCGGCAGGGCAGCTGCCAGTCGGCCAGGTCGCCGACGTCACCGCCGCCCGGGGCGTGGCGGCGGCGATGCCGGTGATCGCGGCGACATTCAGCCTGCCCGACAACAACCAGGCCGAGTTCCTGGCGCTCGACCCCGCCCTGGCCAGGCGGATCACTCCGGTGCGCAGCGACCTGGCGGTCAAGCCCGCCACTGATCCGTATCGGCCCATCGAAGCGGCGCGGGCCGCGCCGGGCGAAGTACTGCCAGGCAGGCCCCGGCAGCTGCAGGTGGCGGCGAGCCTGAGCCGGTCGGGGCTGTCCGGCGCCAGCCTGATGGTGCAACTGTCGGACGCCGCCGGGGTGAGCTACCAGCTCCCGGCCGGCCCGCTGCCAGCCGACGGGGCACGTCAGCGCTTCGATGTCACGATCGGCTCGCACGCGGACTACCCGCTGACGCTGACCGGGTTCGACCTGAGCTACCAGCTGCCGCTCGCGCGTCCCGCGCAGCGCGCGACGCTGACGGTCGGACCGGTGCGCCCGGTCGGCAGCCGGGGACAGGCCGGTCCGCCGTTGCCCGCCGTGTGGCTGGCCGGGCACGCGGCACCCGAGGTCAGCATCTCGGCGCCGCAACTGCAGTCGCCGCAGGGCGACTCCGCCTACGGGCCGCCGCGGCACGCCACCCTGAGCCGGCCCGCGCAGCAGGGCATCCTGACGTTCGATACCGGAGCCGGGGTGACGAACGGCAGCCCGGCCGATGCGACCGTCGCAATCACGCCGCGCGCCCCGGCGGCGGTCCCGGCGATTGCCACCAGGGCGTTCCTGACCGCGAGCGGGCAGCATCTCGGTGCCGTCGTCGAGGTGTCGCCGCTGTCTCAGCCTGTCCCCGTGCTGCTGGCCGGCGAAGTGACCGCCTTCCCGACGGTCACCAGTCCCGGCGGCGGGCTGATCGTGAACCAGGCGGCACTGCAGGCGTACCTGGAGGCCAGCGGTGCCGCGCCGGCGCCGGTGACGCAATGGTGGACCAGCGGTACCGGCCGGCCCGCGTTCGCGTACCTGCCCGCGGGAAGCACCGTGCAGACGGTGGCGGCGGTGCGGCGCTCGCTGAGCAACCAGCTGCTGGCCCTTGCGCCGTTGCGCTCCATGCTGGCCGTCACGATCATCGCGCTAGTGCTGGCCTGCCTCGGCTTCATTGTGAGCGTGGGCACGGTGCGCGAGCGCGGCCGCGACATAGCGGTCCTGGATGCGCTCGGCGCCACGCCCCGTCAGCTGGCCGGGGTGGTGTGCCTGGAGCAGGGGATCGTGTCGGTGCCGGCCGCGGCCGGGGGCCTGGCACTCGGGCTGGTGCTGAGCAGGCTGGTGATCCCGGCGGTCACGCTGACCGCGCAGGCCACTCGCCCGCTTCCGCCGGTCCTGGTACGGATCCCGCTGCCACCGGTGCTCGTCATCGCCGCCGTGATCGCGGCGTTCCCGGTGGCGGCCGTCGCGGTATCTGTCTTGCGCGGCACGCAGGCCGCGGCCCGGCTGCGTGCCGAGGAGGACGCATGACGCCGCCGCACGTGCGTGCCGGGCAGGCCGCGCGCGCCGGGGGCGGTGCGCGCTGATGCGGCAGCTGCGCAGCATCGTGATCGGGGCTGCCGGGGCCCGGCTGGCAGTAGCGCTGGGCTTGGTGGCCTGCCTGACCGCGTTCGTGGCCACGGCCGGACCGCGCGAGGTCGCGGCCACGCGCGCCAGCGCCACCCGGGCCGTGCTGGCCGAGCTGGCACCGCAGCAGCGGATGATCCAGGTGGCGGCCGGCTGGTTCCCCGAGGCCGGCCAACCGGCCAGCATGCTGACGCCGCGCCAGCAGCAGGCCTTCGGTGCCGCGGTCGCGGCGCGGTTCGGGCCGCTGGTCAGCTCGCCGTCGGCCGGCTGGCGGGTCTTCGCGGCGGGTCCGCTGCTGAGGCTGCCCACCGCCGCGCGGTCCGCGATCGTCGCGCCATCCCCGGCCCAGTTCCCCAAGCTGCAACTTAGCTACGACTCTGGGCTGCGCGCCGATGCCATCCTGGTGGCAGGCAACTGGCCCGGCGCCGCCACCACGGGCGTGCGCGGCGGATCCGCCGGGGACCGGAGTGCCCTGGTCCTGCAGGTGGTCATGACACAGGCCAACGCGGCGCGGTTCGGCCTGCACCCCGGGTCGCTGCAGGACCTCGGCATGGCCGGCCGCCAGCCCGTCTGGCTGCGGGTGACCGGCATCATCCGCCCGAAGTCCGGTGCGCTGTTCTGGTCGTCGGCGGACGTGCAGCCCGCGCCGTACCGGAACGGGCAGCCGCGTACCGAGTACTGGGTCGGCGGCGTCGTTGTCGGGCCTGCCGAGCTGGGCGCCATGCAGCAGGCTCAGCCGGCCGCTAACCTCAGCGGCAACTGGTACTTCCCGGTGCAGGCCGCCGGCCTCCAGCCACCGGAACTTGGCCACCTCGCGGCCGCCATCGATGCTGTGACCAGCTCGAACGTTGCCTTCGACGCTGCGCGGGCCGCAGGCTTCAGTTTCGGCGGGCCACCATCGGTCAGCTCGGCGCTGCCCGGCGCGCTGTCCGCGATCGCGTCGCAGCTCGCCGCGACCGGCGGCATCGACGCGCTGGTCGTCGACGGGCTCTTCGTTGCCGGCCTGCTCCTCACCCTGCTGTGCGCGGGTCTCGCCGCCGGGTCCTACGAGCCGGAATTCGCGCTGATCAGGGCGCGCGGTGGCAGCCTGCGCCAAGTGGCGCTCCGCTCGCTCGGCCGCGTCTGCGGCACCGCGGGCCCCGGGCTCGCCATCGGCGTGGTGGTCGCGCTAGTTGCCGTGTCCGCATCGGGAACGGGCACATGGGGCTGGCTGTTTCCGATCGCCACCGTCGTCCTTACTATCGGGGCCGTGCCCGTCCGATGCTCCTGGCGAGTGCGCCAGGGCGACTCGGCCAGGTCGGCCCGGCGCGCTGACCTGACCGCGAGGCAAGACTCGCCACGGCGGCTGGTGGCCGAGTTGACGGTGCTGGCGGTGGCGGTGGCCGCCGTCGTCGCGCTGCGGGTGCGCGGGTACTCGGGCACCGACGCGCTGGCCGTGGCCAGCCCGGTGCTGGTTGCGATCGCGGCGAGCATCCTGGTCGCGCGGCTGTACCCGCTGCCGGTGCGGACCCTGCTGCCGCTGGCTGCCCGGCGCCCCGGCCCGGTCTCATTCCTCGGCCTGGCCGGCGCCGCACGATCCCGGCGCAGCAGTGTCCTGCCCGCGCTCGCGCTCGTGCTCACCCTGACGCTGGCGGTGTTTGGCTGGATGCTGCTCGCCTCGGTGTCGGCTGGCCAGGTGACGGCGTCATGGGCAGCCACCGGAGCCGACGCGGTGGTGACCGCGACCGGCAACAACGTGATCAGCGCCGCGGCGCAGCGGGCATTCGCCGCAGTGCCAGGCGTCCGGCACACTGCGCTGGTGTATACGGCCACGAGCACAACCGTGTTCGCGCCGAGCCTTGTCTCGCCCGCCGGGCGCACGACCGCGGTTGGCCTGGCGGTGGTCAGCCCCGGCCAGTACGGGTCGCTGGCGGCGGGCACTCCGTGGCCACAGTTTCCGGCGGGATCACTGACTCGCCGGGCAGGGCCCGTTCCCATCCTGATCTCAGCCGGGGCGGCCGCGAGCCCATCGGTCACCGCCACCATCGGGACCAGGCAGGTGCTGGAACTCGACGGCGTCCGGCTGCCCGTGATCGTCGCGGGCGGCATCGGCCAGACGCCCGCCTTCCCGGCCGGAGGGAACTACGTGCTGCTGCCGGCCTGGGCGGAGGCCAAGTTCCCGTCGATCACCGGGCCGAGCACGCTGCTGCTCACCGGGCCCACGGCACAGCCGTCCGCGCTCGCCGCGGTCGCCCGGCGGGAAGTGCCGGGCGGGCAGTACACGTTCCGGGCAGACCTGCTGCGCGCGGATCACCGGTCGGCGGCCCGGTATGCGGTGCGGCTGATCACGGCCAGCACGTGGGCCGCGGCAGTGCTCAGCGCCGCGGCCCTGCTGTTCGCGCTGGCGGCAACCGCTCCGGCCAGGCGCACGATCCGCAGCCGGATGAACGGGCTCGGCATGGAGCGCGGACAGGCTCGCAGGCTTGTCCTGTTCGACGCGGTGCCGCTGCTCGCGATCGCGGTGGCCGGCACCGTCGCCTCGGCTGGCGCGCTGTCGCTGATCTCGCGCCAGGTCATCAACCTGGCGGCGGTCACGGGCTCAGCGTCGCCGGCGCCGGTCAGCCTGAATGCCACGGCGCTAGCAGTCCCGGTGGCCGGCGCGGTCGCACTCGCGCTGCTTGCCGTGGCCGCGGAGAACGCGCTGGCTGGCCGGGAGCAGTCCGCCGGGGCGCTACGCGTGGAGGAGGCCGGATAGCAGACATGTCCACGATCGACGAGGTCATAGCGGCGGGCCGGGCGCAGCCTGGCAACCGCGAGCCTGATGCTGGCAAGACCGAACCGGTGATCTACTGCGACCGGCTGGTGCGGATCTTCAAGGTGAGCGGCGTGGAAGTGCAGGCGCTGCAGGGACTGGACCTGTCGGTCGGCGCTGGTGAGCTCACCGCACTCGTCGGCGCGTCCGGCAGCGGCAAGTCGACGTTGCTCAATATTCTCGCCGCGCTGGACCTGCCGACCGGCGGCCAGGCCAGGGTAGCCGGGCATGACCTGCTGACGATGCGGGGCGCGGAACGGGTCGCCTACTGGCGCCATACGGTCGGCTTCCTGTGGCAGCAGACCGGCAGGAACCTGTTCGCGCACCTGACCGCGGCCGAGAACGTGGCCCTGCCGATGCGGCTCGCCGGGCTCGCGCGCGCGCAGCGCCGGCGCCGGATCGCGGAGGTCCTGGACATGCTCGGGGTGGCGGACTGCGCAGGCAAGCGGCTCGCGCAGCTTTCTGGCGGCCAGCAGCAACGGGTGGCGGTGGGCGTGGCGATCGCAAACCAGCCGAGCGTGCTGCTCGCCGATGAGCCGACCGGCGAACTTGACGACCAGGCCGCGGCCGATGTGTTCGCGGCGCTGCGGACCGCCAACTCCGAGACCGGCGCCACTATCTTGATCGTCACTCACGACTCGTCCGTTTCGGAGCACGTCAACAGGACGATCGCGATCAGGGACGGGAGGATCAGCTCGGAGGTGCTGCGTGGTACCGAAACAGGCGCCGACGGATCGGCGGCGCAGGTGGCGGTGCAGTATGCCGCGCTGGACAGGGCGGGCAGGCTGCAGCTGCCACCCGACTACGTCGAGGCGCTCGACCTGCGCGAACGCGTCCGGCTCGGCCTGGAACCCGACCACGTGACACTGTGGCCGGGTCAGGTGCGCGGCTCAGGCGATGGCCGTCAGCTGCCGGGCAGTGACGGTCAGCCATGAGCCCGGTAGTCGAGGCGCGCGAGGTGGTCAGGACGTTCGGTGCCGGAGCGCAGCAGGTGCGGGCGCTGCGGGGGGTGTCGTTCACGGTCAGCCGGGGAGAGCTGGTGGCGCTCGTCGGCCGGTCGGGCTCGGGCAAGACGACGCTGCTGAGCATTCTGTCCGGACTGGACCGGCCCACCGCCGGCCAGGTCTGGTTCGAGGGCCAGGAGCTCACCGGCATGGCTGCCGACGGCCTCCGCACGGTGCGCCGCGAGCGGATAGCGATGATCTTCCAGTCGTTCGCGCTCCTGCCGATGCTCACCGCGGCGGAGAACGTCGGCGTGCCCATGCGGCTTGCCCGCAGGCCCGCCGCGGAGCGCGAGCAGCACGCTTACGACTTGCTCCGGCTGGTCGGGCTCGAGGGTAAGGAGCAGCTGCGCCCGCAGGAACTCTCCGGTGGCGAGCAGCAGCGCGTCGGCATAGCCAGAGGACTGGCGAACAACGCCAGCCTGCTTCTGGCCGACGAGCCGACTGGCCAGCTCGACGCGGCGTCCGGCGCGCAGATCATGATGCTGCTGCGCCAGATCGTGCACGCGGAGGGCCTGACCGGGATCGTCGCGACCCACGACAAGGCGCTCATCGATCTCGCGGACCGGGTGCTCACGCTCCGGGACGGCAGCCTGTCGTAACCGCCGGCCGCTGAGCGCCCAAGATGCCGTGGAGCGCTCCAGTGCGGGTGGCGCTTCCCGGCCCGCTGGCCCGAGCGCAGGCCGCTCCGCCAATCCGCGTGCCCGGTGGCTCCGAATGCTGGTCGATGTTGGCTCGAGGGTCTGCCGTACCTAACCGGCCGGCTCAGTCGGGCCCGTTACCAGAGGAGTAACTATCATGCGCAACAAGGCCGTCATCGTCAGTACCGCGGCAGCCGTGCTGGCTCTGGGAGCCGCCGCGTGCGGCTCCAGCACGTCGCCGTCGGCAGCATCGAGCAAGCCGGCGGCAGCCAGCCCGGCGGCGTCCAGCCCGGCGGGCTCGGCCGGCACCACGTCCGCAGACTTCGGACCCGGCTGCGCGTCCGTCCCGGCATCGGGAGCTGGCAGCTTCAGCGGGATGGCGCCGGCGCCGGTGGCTACCGCCGCATCGGCCAACCCGCTGCTGTCGACGCTCGTCAGCGCGGTCAAGAAAGCCGGCCTCGTCGGCACCCTGAACTCGGCCAAGAGCATTACCGTGTTCGCCCCCGACAACGCGGCTTTCGCGGCCATCCCGGCGGGCACCCTGGACAAGATACTGGCCGACAAGGGCGAGCTGACGGCGATCCTTACCTACCACGTAGCGGCCGGGCGCGTCACGCCGGCCGAGCTGGCCAGCGGCAAGCCAATCAAGACGCTCGAGGGCGGCACCATCACCCCGGCGAAGATGGGCGGCACCTACGAGGTCAACAACGCAAAGGTCGTGTGCGGGAACGTGCAGACGGCTAACGCGACTGTCTACATCATCAGCTCGGTCCTGACCCCGCCGGCGAATGGCTAGGTCCCTCTCCGGCCCGTTCCGCAATCGCCTGCGGGCCTGACTCAGGGCGAACTGGCGCAGGATCGTGCCGACGTGCTCGCCGAGTGACCCGACGAACGCCCTGGCCGTGGTGATGCCCTGCTAGCGGAGCCGGACGAGCCGGCTGTCGCAGATCTCCGCGGCGCTGACCGCTGCCCCGGCAGTCGTCAGCGCCGCGAGCGTCCGCTCGGAGCGGATTGCGCGGATGCCCCGGCGGTGCTGCCACAGTCGAGGATTAAACTATTTTAGCGTCGGTTATGTGTGCCGAGACGAGAGGGAGTATCACCGTGGTCTCGGTGAGGATGTTCACGCGCGACCTGCGAGTCGCCGACAAACCGGCCCTGCACGCTGCCGTTACCGGCGCTGCGGCCGTCCTGCCGTTGTTCGTGCTTGATGAGGACATGCTGGCGGCCCGCTTCGCCGGGTACCGGCGGCGTCTGGCCTTCCTGCTGGAGTCGCTGGCCGGACTTTACGCTGTCGGCTACCCGCGGCCGGTCGTCGATCATGCGGACGCAGCCGGTGCCCACCGGGCCAGGTCCAGGCGGACGGCCGGGAGCTCGTCATGACGAGAATCGTCAGCCGCGTGATCATCCGCGCCGCCCCGGCCGTCGTCTGGCAGCTGGCCAGCAACCTTGCGGCGCAGCCGGAGTGGATGCGCGACCTGGTCGCTGTCCGGTTCGCCTCGGCGCAACGGTCGGGCCCCGGCGTGGTGATGGAGTGTGACACCAGGATCGGCCCATTCCGGCTCACCGACCGCATCGTGGTATCCGAGTGGCAGGAGTGCAGGACTATCGCGATCAGGCACGAAGGGCTTGTCACTGGCACCGGCCGCTTCAGCATCGAGCCTGACCTCGTCGGCACCCGGTTGACCTGGATCGAGGAGCTGCGGTTCCCGTGGTGGCTCGGTGGTTCGGTAGCCGGCGCGGCGGCGCGGCCAGCGCTGACGGCGACCTTCCGCCGCGACCTGAGCAGGCTCAGGCGACTCGCCGAGGCCGGGGTGCAGGCGGCGCACGGGTGACCTGTACTGGTGCCGACGCAGCCAGTCGGCTGACACCTTCACCGCCGTCGTCAGGCGGGGAGAGATTCAAAGCTAAAGTAGACTAAATTCATGCAAGCCGCAGCCGAACCCGCGATGAGCCTGCAGCAGGCCGCCGATGCACTGGGCGTGCACTATCAGACGGTCTACGGCTGGGTCCGCCAGGGCGAGCTTGCGGCGCGGAAGTCTGGCCGGGGATACCAGGTGAGCGCTGCTGAGGTCCGGACGCTGGCCGGGCGGCGGGCGGCGGGCCGGCCGCCGCGTCAGCAGATCCGGGTGCGGGACTGGCAGGCGCAGTCAGACCGGCTGTATGCCGCTCTCACCGCCGGCCGGGAGACGCTGGCACGGCGGGACATGGACCGGCTGGCGCTGGGCGTCCCGGTGATCGACTTGTGTGAGCTGGTTATCAGCCCGGCTTTGCGGCGGATCGGGGACGAGTGGGCACGTGGGGAGCTCAGCATTGCCGTCGAGCACCGGGCTAGCGCGATCTGTGAGCGACTGATCGGGGCGCGCGCGGCCTGCCAGCCGGGTGGCAGGCCCCGGGGGGTGGCGGTGGCAGCGACGCCGCCGGGGGAGCGGCATGCGCTGCCTGCTCTGATGGCCGCCGCGTGCCTTCGCGAGGACCACTGGCTGGTTCATCATCTGGCGGCTGACTTGCCGGCAGCGGAAGTCGGCTGGCTTGCCGCGGACGCGGGCGCTGGCTTGGTGGTGCTGTCGTCAGCCACCGGCCAGGGCGTGGCGACTGCCGCCAGGGCCGCTGGTGAGATCCGCCGGGCGCGGCCTGGCCCCGCCGTGCTGAGTGGCCGCCCAGGCGACAGCCTGCACCAGCTCGTGGCGGCCGCGCGGGCGGCTGCCGGGCGCGGCTGACGGGCGCGGCTGACGGGCACCAATCCGGGCTGCGGTCGGTCACGAAGTACACCGGTGACAGCAGGACCGACGCACGATCGGAGAAGGCGCATGACACGACGGCGCATGGCCGTCATCGGCACTACCCGAGCTGCGCCGGATGTCCCGGCTCTGCATGAGTGTATCCGCCAGAACATCGGCGCTTATCTCGCCAGGAACGGAGTGGAACTGGCCGGGGGCGCGCCGTTTGGCGGCGGCCTACCGGGCTGCCCGGCCCCGGTGATCCACCGCCCTCTACGACTTGCCGAACGACATCATCGGATGCTGGCCACCCGGCGTACGAAGACCTGGATACTCAAGTACCTCTTCCCCGGCGGCCTCATCCCCGCTAAGCAGGCCATTTGCGACACGGCAGAGCAGCACACGTCACCCGCCCCGACCGCCGAGTGATTGAGGAAATATGCACATGCCAGCGTCGGCCCCGTCGCCGAGCCCCGATACGCAGCGCGAGATCGACCTTGAAACGCTGCTCGGTGAGGTCGCCCTGGGTAACGAGGCCGCGTTCGAGACCATCTACGACCGCCTGGCCGGTGCCATCTACGGCCTGGTGCGCAGAGTCGTACGGGATCCAGCGCAGTCCGACGAGGTTGCCCAGGAAGTTCTGCTCGAGGTCTGGCGCAGCGCCAGCCGGTTCGATCCGGCCAAGGGCAGCGCCATGAGCTGGGCGATGACGATCGCGCACCGGCGGGCCATCGACCGAGTGCGGTCAGCTGTCGGCGAACGGCAGCGGGACCAGCGGTTCGCCGCCGCTACCGCGCCCACGGAGATCGCCGAGGTGGCCGAGACCGTCGAGGCGAACCTCGACCGCGAGCGGGTCCGGCGCTGCCTGGAGACGCTGACGGACATCCAGCGCGAGTCGATGGTCCTGGCCTACTACGGGGGATACAGCTACCGGGAGGTGGCGGCGTTGCTGCACGTCGCGCTCGGAACCATTAAGACCCGCATCAGGGACGGCCTCATTCGGTTGCGTGACTGCATGGGGGTGAGTTTGTGAGACTACTGCGGTCTGACCTGCACGCACTCACCGGCGTCTACGCACTCGACGCGGTCGATGAGGCTGAGCGTGCCCGGTTCGAGCGCCACCTGCGGCGCTGCCAGTCCTGTGATCATGAAGTGCGGGGACTCCGGGAGAGCGCCGCGAGGCTGGCCCTGGCCGTAGTGACGGCGCCGCCTCAGACGATGAAAGCCGGTGTCCTCGCGGCTGTCGCCAGCACCAGGCAGCTGCCCCCGGAGGTCGGTCCTCAGGCGCCGCCGCTGCTGTCGGCGGGCGCGCGCTGGACCAGGCTGGCGGCTGTTCCGCTCGCTGTGGCTTGCCTCGCGGTCGCCATCGTGCTCGGCGTCCTGCTTGGCGTGTCCAGACATCAGCTCGGCACGGCCACAGCGCGCCAGCGCGAGATCGCTGCCGTGCTGATGGCACCGGGCGCGCGGCTAGTCCGGGTGCCGACGACGGTCGGCGGCTCGGCGTCTGTTGTTGTGGCACCTCATCTTCACCAGTTCGTGTTTGCCGCAAGCGGCTTGCCTGCGCTGGCCGACCGTCGCGTCTATGAGCTGTGGATCATGGAGCCGGATGGTCGTGCCACCCGAGTGGCTCTGCTGCCCGCTGCCAACCGCGGCAGGACGCCGCCAGTGCTCGCCGCCGGGCTCGCGGCCGACGACCGGGTCGGCGTGACAGTCGAGCCGGCCGGCGGGACGTCGAAACCGACGACGGCCCCGATCGTCGTGATCCCGCCAGCCTGATCCCATGCCCCTTGCTGACTTCGGCGCGGCGACGTGAGCAACGGCGCCGGCCTGGCGGCGGCGCAGACGCATGTGCAGCGAGCGCAATGCTCATCCGGGCGGGCCGACGGCGGGGCGGCGCGCGGCTTTGAGCCGGTTGATCTCGGCGTGCAGGCGGCGGGCTTCCTCTTGGAGGGCGAGGACGCGGCGGATGCCAGCGAGGTTGGGGCCGTCGCCAGCCAGGGAGGTAATTTCCAGCAGCCGGGTGATGTCGTGCTGGCTGTAGCGGCGGGTGCCGCCGACGCTGCGGGCGGGCTCAAGCAGCCCGTCCCGCTCCCGGATGCGCAGGGCCTGCGGGTGTAGGCCGGCCAGCTCGGCGGCGACGGAGATGCTGTAGACGCCCTGGGCGGGGTCTGCCCACGGCGGCGCTACCACGGCCACTCCTGCCATCGCGGGGCAAGCCAGGCGAGCAAGCCGCGCCAGGGCGTCGTCGGTTCCTGCCGCGCCGCCGTTGCCAGCCAAGGCGGGCGGCGCAGGGCGCCGCACGAGCAGGTCGTGGTGGTGCTCGTGGTCCCAGGCAGCGCGGCGGGCCGGGTTGGACAGCACCCCGTGGGCGTCCGACACGGTCCGGAATTGCCCGGCTGCGGCCGGGTCGCCGGGACGTGAGTCGGGTGCACCACGCGGGCAAGCCGCCGCCAGGTACGGGTGACGTCCGCGCTGGTGGCGCCTGGGCCAAGGCCCAGCACCTGGTAAGGGTCCCGCTCGTCGCCGCTCATCCGGCTCCGGTGGTTCTCCCTGGACCTGGGCTGCTCACTACCTCAGTATGCATGACAATAAAATCTGAGTCGATTGTTGTCAGATAATCGCCAAGGTGCTATATACATGTGCGGGCACGCGCCCGGACTTGACGACCCGCTGGTGAGGAGGCTCCACCCATGCTTGTGCGTACCGACCCGTTCCGTGAACTCGACCGGCTTACCCAGCAGCCGCTGGGCACAGCCGCCCGCCCGGCGGCGATGCCGATGGATGCTTACCGCGACGGGGATACCTTCTTCGTGCATTTCGACCTGCCCGGCGTCAGCACGGACACGATCGACCTGACCGTGGCGCAGAATATGCTGACCGTCCGCGCCGCGCGCAAGCCCCCGGCACCTGGTAGCGCGGAGATGATCGCTGCCGAGCGTCCGGCCGGGGTGTTCACCCGGCAGGTGTTCCTGGGCGACACCCTGGATGCTGACAACATTGCCGCGGACTACAACGCCGGCGTGCTGACCCTGTCTATCCCGGTCCACGAGCAGGCCAAGCCCCGCTCGATCCAGATCACCGGGCACGAGGACCGCACGAAGGTCACCGCCGGGTAGCGGCCCGGTGCCAGCACGGGGGTGCCGTGGGCAGCCGTCCCCGGAAGCGCAAGCAGCCTCAGCTACAGCGCTCCGAGCGAAGACGCCACCGGCCGGGCTACGCACTCCACCGCGACGGTCAATGGCGACAGCTTCGCCAATATCGGCCCCCTGCGGGTCGGGCAAGACGTTCAAGCAGTGCCACGGCGACCCGCACAACCGGTAGCACGGCTGGCTGATGAACCGTGGCCTCGCTTCGCATCGACGACCAGGACGCCGCCGTGTACTCGGTCGGCCAGCTCGCCGAGATACCCCCGGCAGGAAGGAGCGAGCGAGATGACAGCGACAACCCCCGAACCGGCGGCCGGGTCGGGCGCCGGGAGCGGTGCCCACCAGCGCCGGGTGGCGCAGCGGAACACCGACCAGCACCGCACGCTGGCAGCGATGCAGCAACTGGAAACCGCGCTCGGCGCCGCCGCGCCGCGCCGCGAGCAGGCCTGGCTCACCGAGGTCCGCCGCGCCCTCGCGGTGCTGGCCGAGGCGGCCAGCGACGAGGCTGACAACGCCGCCCGGCCCGACAGCTTGCTGTCGGACGTCTCCCGTACTCAGCCGTGGCTGCGCAACCGAGTCCGCGGGCTGCGGATCGGTTACGGCCGGCTCCGCGACGGCATCGCCGCGCTCGGCAGCGAACTCGACAGCCAGGCGGGGGATGCGGTGGACTTCACCGACATCCGGCAGCGGCTGTCCCGGGTGCTGGCCGGGCTGCGTCATCAGCAGGCCCGCGAGTCCGACCTGATCTACGAGGCCTACTACGACGCCTTCCGCACAGACCTGGCACGCGACGCCGCGGGGCCCCCGGACCGATGACGCTGCCCGCCAGCTCCTCGCCTCCTGCCGGGACGCCCGCCCGGCATGGGCAGGCAGCCGTCCCGGTGGCAGACCTCGCCCGGAGCCGCCGCTCTCCACAGCACCGGGACGAGGCAGCCGTCGGCGCTGCCATGCCACCGCTGGCAGCGCTCCCGGCCGCGCCGCCGCCGGGCGGCGGCCCTTGGCGCTGGGATGACCCGCGGGGACGCGGCTCGGTGCTGGTTCCTGGCAGCCCGGCGTGCGTGTACGACATCAGCCCGCCAGGCGCGGTGTACCAGCCATGCGGCGAGCCGGGCGCGCACTACCAGTGCGGCTGGCGCTGCTCTCGCCACGCCTCTGTCTTCGCTGACGACCGCCTGACGGCGTCCGACCCGCAGCCCATCAGGAAACGGACAGCAGCCACTCAGTAAAAGGCCAGACTCGTGACGCTCAATGAAAATACGACGGCGCCGCGCACGGTGCCGGCTACCGGTGAGCCGCATTACCGACGTGAGGTGGTGTGAGACAGGTGCGGCACGAAGATCCCTACACACGGCATGACCTTCCCGCAGGCGCGACGCACGCCACCACGGCGATGCCGGGAGCCGGCGGGTACCCTCCACCGCCGCCGGCCCTGCCCGTGCACCGGACTAGGCGCCGCGGCGGCCTGCTCAGCCATCTGGCAGTGGCGGTCCTCGCGGCCGCGGTGACTGCTGGCGTGACCGTGGCCGTGGACCACCCGGCAGCCGGCAGCACCGTCAGCCAGCTCCCGCTGCCGGGGGCAAACGCGGTCCCGCAGCCCGGCCCGAGCACGCCGGTACTAGGCGGCGGCGCCAGCGAGCAGACGGTGGTGAACAAGGTCGAGCCCGGCCTGGTGGTGGTCTCTACCACGCAGCAGTACAACAGCGAGGCCGGTGCCGCCACTGGCATGGTGATCAGTCGCGGCGGGCTGGTGCTGACCAACAACCATGTCATCGCCGGCGCCACGAAGATCACTGCCACCGTTCCGGCCACCGGCCGCGTCTACCAGGCACGCGTTATCGGCTACGACAAGACAGGCGACATCGCGCTGATTCAGCTGCAGGGTGCATCCGGCCTGCGTACCGTGCCGGTCGGCAACTCCGCCGATATCCGCTCCGGCGAACCAGTGATCGCCCTGGGCAATGCCGAGGGCCAGGGCACCATCATTCCCGCGGGCGGGAAGATAACCGGGCTGGGCAAGACCATCACCGCTAGCGACCAGGGCGGCGCCGCCGCCACGGAGACCCTGCACGGCCTGATCCAGACCAGCGCCG
>JAJYUU010000274.1 GCA_021792405.1 Actinomycetes bacterium | reverse complement strand
GCGCCCGCGGAACCCCTACCGCCGCGGTCAGCTCCGAGACGGTACACGGCTGCTCCAGCAACAACTCCAGGATCCGCAGCCGGGTCGCATCCCCCAGCACCCGGAAGAACCGGGCGCCGGCAGCCGCCGGAGCGGGATCGCTTTCAGCGAGCGGCAGGTTTCCCATGGCAGCAATCATGACAGGAAAACCTGTTGTATGTCTACAGGCCCCAGAGGCACAGCCTCCGCGGCGGCAGGCCGGAGAGGGGCGGTGCGCGTCGGCGAGCTGGCCGGGTGACATCCCCCGCGCTGCACCCTCACTTCTGGCTGCCACGGCAGGAACGCGGGGCACGCCGTCCTGTGGTGCGCCGACGTCGTCTCCTGGCGCATAGTGCTCGCCGAAACCGGAGCCAGAGCCAGAGCTGGCTTGCCTGCTGAGTGTCAGCAAGGCGACAGACGCCGTGCCTTCAAGTCAGCTTCAAGGCATAGCTGGGTACATGCGAGAGGGCTTGCGGATGGGCGAGCTGGCCCAGCGGGCCGACGTGAGCGCGCCGAGCGTGCGGTTCTACGAGCGGGAGGGAGTGCTGGCGCCGCCGCGGCGCAGCGAGGCCGGCGACCGGCTGTACCCGGCGGAGGCGGTGGCGGACCTGCGGCTCATCGCGCAGGCGAAGGCGGTGGGCCTGTCGCCGGAGCAGATCCGGGTACTGCGGGCACCGCTGCGCACCAAGGCCGGCCGCCGCGCGCTGCGCCCGCCACCTGGTACACATCCGGCGGCAGCGCCAGGAGCTGGAGGTACTGGAGGTACTGGAGGACACCCTCGCCCGGCTGTTCGCCGGGGCGCCGGGGGCGGTCGCGGCCGGGTTCGGCGCAATCAGCTCGTCCTGCTCCTACGGGTCGGCCGCGGCCACCCCCGGTCGCTGTACCGGCGGGGCGCCGACGCTCGGGCCGCGTTCTCGTTCCTGATCGGCTCGACCAACATGAACATCGCGATCCTGGTGATGTTCTGGACGCTGGTGGGCTGGAAGTTCGCCCTCGCAGAGCTGGCCGGCGGCGCGATCATCATCGCCGTGGTCGCCACCGGGCTGAGCGTGCTCTTCCCCCACGGTGGGCTGGAGCGACTGCGCTCCAGGCACGAGCTGGCCGGTCGCACCACTAGCAACGGCGACGGGCCTCCGGACGGGGGCGGGCCGGTGACCGAAGACGTCGTCTGCGGGATGCAGGGGCCACCCCCAGCACGCGGTCACTGTCGCGGGCCGGCAGTACTGGTTCTGCAGCGCTGCCGGCCATGCCGGGCAGTTCGCCGCCGAGCCTGCCGGCTACGCCGCGGTGCCCGCCGGAGCGACCGTGCCAACGGCGGCCGGGGGGCCAGTTCCCCGCCCCGGGACAGGGGAGGGCCGGCCAGGCCTGCCTGCCGAGGAGCAGGATGTGGTGTGCGGCATGACCGGCTCGCCCGAGCACACGGTGAACCAACACGGCCGGGTCTATCGCTTCTGCTCAGCGGGCTGCGCACAGTCCTTCGCGGCCAGCCCAGCCCGGTACGCGCCAGCGGCCCCTGGGGAGCCGGAGCCGCCGCGAGTGCGGCTGGCCAGCCTGGATACCTGGCAGCAGATCGCTGCCCGCGCGTGGGGGGATGTGCGCATGCTGCGCACCGATCTGGCGGCCGGCTACCTGCTGGCCGGGTTCGCCGAGGCGCTGATCCCGGCCCGCGCCTTCGGCCAAGTGCTGCACGCCGTCGGATCCGTCCCGGTGCTCGGCTACGTACTGCTGCTGCTGCTGCTCGGCCTGGCGATCGCGGTGGCCACCTTCGTGTGCTCGATGGGCAACGTGCCGGTGGCGAGGTTCCTGAAGGCAGCGGGCGTGCCGCTGGGCGCCAACATCACCTACATCTACGGGGACCTGCTGATCCTGCCGCTGGTGCGGATCTACCGCCGCTCGTTCCCGCCCCGGCTGACCGCCGCGTTCCTCGCCCTGTTCATCTCCGGCGCCTGCGCGGCCGGGGCGGTCATGGAAGCCGTCATGCACGCCCTGCCGCAGGAAGGACCGCCACCCATGAGTTTCGACCTCTTCGCCAACGTAATAGCCCTCGCAGTCATCGCGACACTCGGCGTCCTGTACTGGCGCGGCAGACGCCACCACAGCACCCGCCCGCCGGGGGGCCGGCGGTGACGGCCCCGGAGTCCGCCCCCGGCAGATCAAAACCGGGGAACCCGCCCAAGTGCGCCTGGCGGGCTTGACATTCCATTCGAATGGAAGCCCTACGGTGAGAGCGGCGCTACCGGGGGCACCGGCGGCACGAGGGAGGCCGATGATGACTACCACCACGATCGCGGTCCGGGAGATCCACTGTGCGGGCTGCGAGAACACCATCCGGGCCGCGCTGTCCCGGCTGGAGGGCGTGCACAGCGTGGACCCGGACTACCGCACCAACCGGGTACGGGCCGCCTATGACGAAGCCCGCGCCAGCGAGGCGAGGCTGCGGGAGGCGCTGGCCGGTCTGGGGTTCGAGCCGTCTGCCGCGTGACTATCCGGCCGCTGCAAGAGGAGGAGAAGGGAGGCGAGCGGGATGCAGATCGGGGAGCTGGCGGGCGAGCTGGGCCTCAACACGCGCACCATCCGCTACTACGAGGGGATCGGGCTACTGCCCGAGCCCGAGCGCACCGGCGGGAATTACCGCGCCTACGGCCGGGAGGACCTGGAGCGGCTGCGGTTCATCAGGGCCGCGCAGCGGGCTTGGGCTGACGCTGGATGAGATCCGGGAGGTGCTGGTGAGGATTCCGAGCGAATCCGTACGCCTGTTCCGATCGATTCCGTACACCGGTTCCGGGGTTTTCGTACGGGTGGCGGGGTGGTTGTGAGGTAGCGCCGCGGGGCTGCCGCTGGGCGCAGCAAGCTCCTTCGGACCGATTGCCGAGTCCGAGGAGAGCTGGGTGGCTATGGCGCGTCCCCGTGTCGATATGCGCAAGATCCGTGAGGTTTTGCGGCTGACCTTCGCCGAGGGTCTGAGCCGCCGTCAGGTGGGTGCCGCAGCCGGGGTGCCGTTTACCACGGTGTCGGATTACGTGGGGCGCGCGGTCGTGGCGGGGCTGAGCTGGCCGCTTCCGGACGGGTTAGATGACGCGGGGCTGGAGGTGCTGCTGTATCCGCCGGCGGTGCCGTCGGGGGTGGCCCGGCCGGCGCCGGACTTCGGTCGTGTTCATAAGGAGTTGCGGCGCAAGAACGTGACGCTGCAGCTGTTGTGGCTGGAGTACCGGGAGGCTCACCCGGATGGGTACGGGTACTCCCAGTTCGCCAACTTGTACCGGCAGTGGCGGGGCGGCATCGATGTGACGATGCGCCAGGTGCATAAGGCCGGGGAGAAGCTGTTCGTCGACTTTCCCGGCGACACCATCCCGGTATTTGACCGGCGCACCGGCGAGGTCAGCCTGCGCGCGGAGTTGTTCGTCGCGGTGCTGGGCGCCTCCAGCTGGCTGTACGCCGAGGCTTTCCCGTCGCAGGAGCTGCTGTACTGGGTGACCGCGCACGTGCACTGCTTTGAGGCGATGGCCGGCTGCCCGCAGATCGTGGTGTGCGACAACCTGCGCTCGGGAGTGAGCAGGCCGGACCGGTACGAGCCGGACGTCAACGCCACCTTCGCCGAGATGGCCGCCCACTACGGGGTGGCGATCATCCCGGCCAGGGCCTATAAGCCGCGGGACTATCCCGAGGATTCGGTTATCCCGAGTCTGGCGTGTTGACGCTGGTCGGCGCGTCGCCGGCCGGTGATTCCTCGGGATAACGGTTCTA
>JAJYUU010000273.1 GCA_021792405.1 Actinomycetes bacterium | reverse complement strand
TCTCGGCCGCCGTAGTTCCGAAGAACACGCCGGTCACGCAGCCCAGGTTCTGGCCGGTAATGGTGATGGTGTTACCGCCCGCCGCTGGCCCGGAACTTGGCGTGACCGCCGTGATGACCGGGTTGCCGGGCGGGTACAGGAAGAAGAGATCGCCTGTTGAGCTCGTGCCCGGATTGCTGTAGGAGCAATCGGTAACGCTGCACACCGCGACGACGACCTCTGCCGGGTTCTGCTGCACGGTCTGGGTGCTGAGCATCCTGTTGCTGTTGACCGTGAAGCTGTACTGAGTGCCGACCGAGAACGGGGTGTTCACATCCTCGTACAGGATCGGGCCGACAGCCTGGCCGAAGCCAGCGCCGGTGATCGTGATCGGGGAGCCGCCGGTGTCCGGGCCGCCCGGCTCGGATCTGGTCGTGGTTAGCGCCGAGGTTACCTCCGGTATCCCGGCGAAGACGGCCTGCTTCATGCCGGACATGCCAGCCTCGGTGTACATCCGCACGGGCATTCTCACCAGGTCGGTGGTGAGCTGCGCCGTGCCGGGGGCGAACACCTGGATCTCGGTCCCGGAGTCGTAGATGATGCTCGTGTCTTCCGACGACGCCAGACCCGGGTCACCGAACTCGGTCCCGAGGAATCCGAGGAAGTCCAGGCCCCGGCCCTTGATGGTCATCACCGTGCCGCCGTACTCGCTGGCCAGCGAGGACGGGTTGGCAGCCGACGTGGACACCGAGGTGATAGCCGGCTGTGGCAGGTAGTCGAACTCGGTGGTGGCGGCCGCCACCTCGCAGCGGCAGCCCCGCGGCGGGGTGATGATGGCCATCGAGTCGAGCGCCGGAAGCGTGCCCTCCAGGGGCTTGAGTATCCGGGCGGTCGCGCTGGTGCCGTGCGCGTTGGTGACCCGCACCTCCACCTGGCAGATGTCCGTCGTCGGGCGCTGGCCCTTGACGCTCGGTGCGCAGCTGACCCTCCTGGAATACCTCGCCGGGGTGGCGATGATCTCGTACGAGCTCATCACCCTGAACTTGGCCGCCCTGACGCCACCGAAGGTGACACTGCGCGCGCCGGTGAAGCCAGCGCCGTAGATCCGCACCGGTCCCGGCCTGGTCTCCGACCCGCCGTTCGGTCCGACGCCGGTCACTGCCGGCTTCACCGCGCCGCTCCTGGTGGTGTCGACATACTGGAGGGTGCTGGCCGGGCTCAGCGCACTGGAGATTCCCTGGTTAGTGGTCACCACGATATTTGCCGGGCCGGCTCCATCCTGCGGTGCCGGCGAGTTGGCCGGCAGCGTCGAACGTGCGTCCGGCAGCCTCGCGATGAGCCTGCTGTTGCTCCGCACGGCGAACTGCCCGGAGCCCAGGGTGGCCGTGCCGACCTGGATGGACGCCACGTCCGGCTTGCCGCCGGAAGTGAAGCCCCGGCCGATGACAACCACCCTGCCGCCCTTCACCGACAGCACGTCGGGACGCAGTCTGGTCACCGCCGGACGGGCCGGCGAACCGGCCAGGCCGCACATGTTCGCCGCCAGGCCGGCCGTTCCGCCGGGGCCAGTCAGCTGCGGCGAGCCGAGCCCGGAGGCCAGGTCGTAACCCTTCGTGGCCGGGAATACCAGGCCGTTGTTCAGGCCATAGATGTCGTTGTTGCCCGTGGTGATGTCATTGAACGACGCCGCGTATGTCATCGGGTTCGACGCCACCGCGTACAGCAGCGGGCTGGCGAAACCGACGCCATTCTTGGTGGCGGGGTTTGATTGGCAGGTCGGTGAGGCGTTGATGTCGGCCAGCATCGAGGCCCAGATCGGCGTCGCCGACGAGGTACCGCCGATGGTGAGCCAGCCACCGTACAGGCCCATGTAGATCGTGACCGCACCGGTGAACTCGTCTGCCTGCGCCGACACGTCCGGAACTGTGCGGCACGGCGTGCTTGCCGTCGCCCCGGTCACGTAGCTCTGGCAGAAGTTCGGCTTGTAGCCCGCCGCGCTCTCAACCTTGTTCGCGTTCTTGTAATCGGCGCTGCCGGGCAGCACGATTCCCGGCACCCGTGCGTCGCGCTGCCAGCTCGGGCTGGCCCACGACTGGGAAATTCCGCCGCCTCCGGCGCCCCACTCGGCGCCGTCGTTCCACACCTGCTCCTGCGGAGGCTGGGTAGCGGCGTTGTTGATGGTGGTACCGCCGACTGAGACCACGTATGGCTGGCTGGCCGGGTCGAGCACTGACAGCGGGTTCTGCCCGGTCGGTGGTTCCGGTGCGCGGAACTCGTTGCACGAGTCGCTACCGGTGTCGCCCGCGGCCGCGAACATCGTTTGGCCCTGGGCCGCCGCCTGCTGGAAAAGCTCGTTCTCGGCTTGCTGCAAGCCCGGTTCGCCGAGTTGCACGGCCTGTTCGCAGAGGCCCCAGCTGGACGTGATGACCTGGTCCTTGTCGCTGTTGATGATCGCTGCGTACTCGTCAAGGCCGCCAGTGGTGGTGTTAGGCGCCTGGTACACGTCGATGTTCGCACCCGGTGCCATCGCGGAAACATCCTCGATGTCGAGGACCGCCTCGCCGCTTCCGGCGCCAGCGGGCTGGCCGCCGTCCACGCTGATCACGTGCAGCCGCTTGGACATCTGCCCGGCTGCGGTGGCGCCGAAGTAGCAGGTGTCGAATGTCTGGATATCCGAGCGCAGGAACGGCTCAAGCTCGTAGACGGCGATGTTCTGCCCCTGGCCGAGGTCGCCGGCGCTGTACACGCCGAACGCGCCGTAGGCCCGGGCGATCTCGTCATCGGTGAGGCCGCCATACTGCTGCGCTGCGGCCTGCGCCGCTGGGCAGGCGTCAGGTGCGCCAGGCGGGAACGTCACGCTACTGCGCGGAGCCGCCGTGGCTGCCGGGTGACCTGACTTCGCGCCGCGGACTATCGGAACGGCCTGGGCGTGCACCAGGTTGTCCAGGCCGATGACCGCGCTGACCTTGGCTGCGATCGACGACGGCACCTTGATGGCACCTGTCGTTGCCTGTCCCGTCGCTCCGTTCGCGAGCCGGTATGTCGCCAGCCCGGTGCTGAACGCTTTCTCGACCTGCTGTGCCGAGCCTTTGAACCCGACCAGCAGGCGGTCGCCGGCCACGCTCGTCACCTGCAGACCGTCCGCCTGAAGCTGCGACCGCACGGCCGTGATCGTGGCCTGCGTCGGGCCAAACCGGCTCGCGAACGCGCCGGCCGGCAGATAGTGGTGGAACTCCGGCGAGCGCGGAGTGGTGACCTGATTAATGAAGTTCGTCAGCGCCGCTGCGTTGCGCGGCTGAAGGACGACCGTACCTTGGATGGTCGCGGTGGAATCCACCGTGCCGATCCGTCTAGCGCCCGCGGGCACGTGCGGTGCTGACGTGACCGGGATCAGGGTTGGCTTACTTGCTGTTGCTGCCGCTGAGGCTACAGCGGCAGGCCCTACCAGGAACATTGCCGTCGACATCGACGCCACTGCACCCGCTACGATGAAGCGTTTCATCCGCTCTCCAGCAGAATGGGCATTAGTGACCGCGCTGGACGTTACTGATGCGGCGGATGAAATACAAGTAACGGTTGATTACGATCCGATAGGTAGATTCAATAAGTTACGTCCTGTTTTCAGCCTGGCGCGTACAGTGACGTGCTGTTTACAGAGCTGGCTGCCCAGGTAACCGTGCGTGTAAGTCTGCCGATCCGGCAATGCCAGGCAAGTGCATTCGCTTGCCTGGCGTCAGCAGTCTTCGGCCCGGCCGCTCGCGGCCGTCCGTACCGTGACTCTGCGGGCCTGGCGAGCTT
>JAJYUU010000121.1 GCA_021792405.1 Actinomycetes bacterium | reverse complement strand
ACGACGTCCGCGCCGCCGGCGGCGCGGGCCGGGCGGCCCGCGGTCCGGCGCCACTGCGCCGCCGGCGTGACCGGAGCGTCCGAGGGCACCCGCTGCACCCGGTGCTGGCCGGCCACGAGCTCGCCGTAGCTTGCGGACGGCGCGCCGTCGGGCCCGGCAATCCAGCCGTCGGCGGCGGTCAGGTCAGCGACGGGGATCCTGAACCGGTCCGCTGCCGTTTGTCGCAGCACGCGGAGCGCGGCCGCAGCGGCGGCCCGCAGTGGCGGTGCCGCGTGCGGCACCGACCGGCTGCCGAACGTGCCCAGGTCGAACGGCGAGATGTCGGTGTCGGCCATCACCAGCCGGACCGAGTCGGCCGGTACTGCCAGTTCCTCGGCCACCAGCAGCGACAGCGCGGTCCTGGTGCCCTGACCTTCCTCGACCTTCCCGGTGAAGGCGGTGATGGCGCCGTCGGCCCCGACGTGCACCCACGCGTCGTCGGGTTCGGCCGCGTCGTCGGCGACCACTGTCAGCAGGCCTTCGTGCATGGCCCCGGCAAAGGAGTCGGGGTCATCGCGGCTGAGGTCGAGCGGTCGGCCCGGCTCCAGGCGCCCCTGTGCCGCAACGGCGGGTGCGGGCACGGCCTCGAGCAGTTCCGGATGGTCCATGAGCTCGGCGGCGCGATGCACTGCCCGCCGGATCCGCGGGTAGGTGCAGCAGCGGCAGACGTGGCCGGCCAGCTCGGCGTCGATCCGCTCGTCACCTGGATGCGGGTTCCTGGCCAGCAGCGCCGCGACTCCGGTCAGCCAGCCGGGCGTGCAGTAGCCGCACTGCATGGCGCCGCACTCAAGCCAGGCCTGCTGTACCGGGTGCAGGACGCCGTCCTGCGCCAGTCCTTCGACCGTGGTGATCCGCTGGCCGGCCGCGCTGGCCGCGTCGAGCTGGCAGGCCTGCACGGCGCGACTGCCGATCAGGACAGTGCATGCCCCGCAGGCACCCTCTCCGCAGCCCAGCTTCGGGCCGGTGATGCCCAGGTCGTCTCTCAGCCAGTCGAGCAGGCTCTGGCCGGGCGCAAGCTGTCCGGTGTGCTTGGTTCCGTCGACATAGATGGTCACCGCCACGTCACCGACCTTAGCCGGTCCGCCGGCGGCTAGTGCGCGAGCCAGCCAGCGTCGAGCGTCAGCGCGCTGCCCGACATTGCCCACGCGGCCGGCCTGCACAGGTACGCGACCGCGTCGGCCACCTCGGTCGGCTCGATGAGCTTGCGGACAGCGTTGGGCGCTAGCAGGACGCGTTCGAGTACCTCGTCCTCGCCGATGCCGTGCGCCCGGGCCTGATCGGAGATCTGGGCCTCCACCAGCGGCGTGCGGACATAGGACGGGCAGATCGCGTGCGCCGTCACGGCCGGGTTCCTGGCTGCTGCCTCGAGGGCAACGACCTTGGTCAGCCCGAGCAGCGCGTGCTTGGCCGTCACATAGGCCGACTTGAATGGCGAGGCGACCAGCCCGTGCACCGATGAGATATTGATGACCCGTCCCCAGCCGGCCTCGTACATACCGGGCAGGACCGCCCTGGTCAGCAGGAAGGGAGCGGTGATCATGACGCTGAGCAGCAGGTCCCAGCGTTCGTCCGGAAACGACTCGATCGGGCTGACATGCTGCAGGCCCGCGTTGTTGACCAGGATGTCGACTTCTCCGGCGCAGCGCACCAGTTCCGCGACGGCGCCGCGGTCGGCGAGGTCCGCCTGGCATGCTCGCGCGCTGCCCGCCCGGCTGCTGCCAGCCCGAAGGTCGCGCTCCTGGTCGATCAGCGTGGCAACGTCGATCCTGGCGATGTCGGTCATGATGACCTCACAGCCGGCCCCCACAAGCCGGCGTGCCACGGCCAGCCCGATGCCGGATGCTGCCCCGGTGACCAGCGCGCGCTTGCCGGCCAGCGAATTGTCGTCGGTCATTGCCGGTCTCCCAGGTCTGTTCGGGCTGTGCCCATTGCGAGGTGCTCGTGCAGCTCGGGGCTGCCTGCCAGGTCGCGCGCCGCGGCCTCGAACCTTATCCGGCCCTTGGCGAGCAGGTAGCCGCGATCGATCACCGCCATGGTGAAGCGGACATTCTGCTCGGCGATTAGCACCGACATGCCCTCCTGGCGCAGCGTCGTGATCCACTGCGACATTTCTGCGACGACGGCCGGGGCCAGCCCCTCGCTCGGTTCGTCCAGCAGCAGGATCCGCGGGTTCCGCAGCAGTGCCTGGCCAAGCTTGAGCATCTGCTGCTCGCCCCCGCTGAGCAGCCCGGCGCGGCGGTCAGCCAGCTCGACCAGCTTGGGGAAGATACTGTGCACCCGGTCGATGGTCCAGGGATTGCCAGGTCCGGCCGGGGGACTGCCGTCAGCGGAGCCGCCTTGACGCCAGGCTCGCGCCCAGCCGCCCCGCTGCCGCCCGGCCGCGAGGCTCAGGCACTGCCCGGTTGTCAGTGCGGCGAACACGCGGCGCCCGCTGGGCACATAGCCGACCCCAGCGCGGGCAACCCGGTGCGCCGGCAGCCTGGACAACTCTGTGCCGTCGAGCGTGATGTGGCCGGGAGCCGCCCGGTTCAGGCCCATGATCGTGCGCATGGTCGTGGTCTTGCCGGCTCCGTTCCGGCCGAACAGGGCCACCACCTCGCCGGCGCCGACAGCCAGCGAGACACCCTGAAGGATGTGCGCATCCCCGTAGTAGGCGTGCACGTTGTCGAGCGTGAGCATCTAGCCGCCCTCCCCTAGGTAAACGGTGGCGACCCGATGGTCTGCCCGCACGGCGGCGGGGCTTCCGGAGGCGATGACGCGGCCCTGGTGCAGCACCGTGACTGTGTCGGACACCCCGAACACGACGTCGACGTCGTGTTCGGACAGCACGACCGTCAGGCCTTCCGCGTGTACCAGGCCGGATACCAGCTGCACTACTCGTTCGGTCTCCGGCGGCGACATGCCCGCCGTCGGCTCATCCATCAGGAGCAGCCGCGGCCGGGTGGCCAGCGCGAGCGCTATCTCCAGTGCCCGCTGGTCGCCGTGGCTGAGTGCACCGGACTGCGCCAGCGCGAAGTCGGCCAGCCCGACCCGGTCCAGCAGGCCGAGTGCATCGTCGCGGTGCGCCGTGGCCGCCCGACCCCACAGCCGGCCTGCGTGGCCCGCCGTGGCGAGCATCGCGAGCTGAACCGACTCAAGCGGCGTCAGTTGCCGGAACAGCGACGTGATCTGGAAAGTCTGGGTCATTCCGCGGCGCGCGATAACGTGCGGCCGGCGGCCGCCGATGTCGGTGCCGTCGAGCAGGACCCGGCCGGCGGTCGGTCGCACCTCGCCGGTAAGCAGCCGGAACAGTGTCGTCTTGCCGGCTCCGTTAGGCCCGATGAGGGCGTGCACGGTGGCGGCACGGACCGACAGGTCAACGCCGCCCACCGCGGCGAAGCCACCGTAAACCTTGCTCAGGCCATGAGCTTCCAGCAGTGGCGGTGGCGTGGTCAGCGCCGTCATGCCCGGCCCCCGGTGCGCGCACGGAGCCGCCTGACGGCGCGTCCGGCATCGGCGCCGATGCCGGCCAGGCCCGAGGGCTTGAACAGCACGATGACGAGCAACAGCAGGCCCAGCACGAGCTGCCAGTCGGTAATGTGCTGGGTCAGGTACGACTGCGCGTAGAAGTAAACGATCGCGCCGGCCACCGGGCCGAGGAAGGTGTGCATCCCGCCAAGCACCGCCATGAAGATCGGCTCGCCGGAGTTGGTCCAGCTCAGCAGATCGGGCGAGGCCGATTGACTGTAGATGGCGAACAGGAAGCCGGCGATGGCGCAGCCGATCGACGAGATGACGAACGCCGCGAGTTGGTGACGGTAGACGTTCACGCCGAGCGCCTCGGCGCGCTCCCGGTTATCCCTGATGGCCTTCAGCGTCAGGCCGAACGGCGACCTAACGAACGCGTAGCAGGCGAGCGTGACCACGACCACGACGACGAGAGTGAAGTAGTAGCCGCCTTGCGGCTCGGCCAGCCAGGCCGGCACCATGGCGCCGAAGATGCCGGTTGCGCCGTTGGTGATTGCCGTCTGGTTGTCCGCGATGACGAAGAACAACTGGGTGAAGGCGAGCGTCAGCAAGGCGAAATACAGCCGCCTGGTGCGCAGGCTGATGACTCCGACGATGACGGCTGCTACGGCCGCGGCCGCGATCCCGGCCAGCCCGCCGAGCCAGAATGGCAGCTTCCAGTGCAGCCACCCGATGGCGACTCCGTAAGCGCCGATGCCGTAGAACGCCGCCTGGGCGAAGGACACCAGGCCGCCGTAACCAAGCAGCAGGTTAGTTGCGACGGCGAAGAGCACGAGCCCGAGTGCTTCCTGGAGGTTAGCGAGCGCCGCCGGGGACCAGACCACCCCGGCAAGCGCCAGCAAGCCCATCACGACCACGCATGCGACAGTGCCTGCCGTGGTGCGCGCGGGCGGCCGGGCCAGGTGGACTTGGTCGTGCTCTGCGGAGCTGGCAAGCGAGTCAGTGTGCATGTCAGCGCTCCGGGACGCCGAGCAGGCCCCAGGGCCTGATGGCGAGTACGACGATCATGGTGAGGTAGATGAGGCTGGCGGCCCAGGACGCGAAGAACTCCGCGCCCAGCGTCTGCGCGAGCCCGATGAGCAGCGCCCCGAGCGCGGCGCCAGCCACCGAGCCAAGGCCGCCGATCGTGACGACGATGAAGACCGAGACGATGATGCTGACATCCATGCCGGGTGCGATGGACTGCATCGGCGCGATCAGCGCGCCGCCGAGGCCGGCCAGGAAGGCGCCGATGACGAACACGCCGGTACGAAGCCAGGCCAGGTTGGTGCCGCCGGTCGCGACGGACTCGGGATCCTGCACCGCCGCGCGTAGCAACCAGCCGAACCGGGTTCTTGCCAGCATCAGCCACAGCGCGAGGCCGACTGCCGCGCCAACGCCGATCACGAACAACTGGTAGCGCGGCACCTGACCGCCAGCGATGGAGATCCCGCTGGCCAGCACCGGGGGCGGATTAACCGTGCGGTAGCCGGTGCCCCAGATCCGCTGGCCGATGTCAGCGAAGATCAGCAGGACCGCGTAGGTGGCTAGCAGCTGGGTCAGGTGCTCGGCGTCATACAGCCGGCGGATGACGGTGACTTCCACGGTCAGCCCGGCGACGGCGGCCACCACTGCGCCAGCCAGCAGCGCCAGCCAGAACCGCCAGCCGGCGCCGACCCCGAGGACGGTAGTGACCGCGAAGGCGCCGTACATGTAAAAGCTGCCGTGCGCCATGTTGATGATGCGCATCGCGCCGAAGACCAGCGTCAGGCCCGCGGCGACCACGAACAGGTTCGCCGCGGCTGACAAGGTGCCCGCGATGTCCAGTACCAGGGAATGCATGTGCGGTGTCTCCTCGCCGCGTGCGGCCGGGAGGCCGTGGCCCGCCCGGCCGCACGCACCAGCAGGGCTACTTCTGCATCGCCTTCATCTGCGCGCAACTCAGCCCGATCTTGCTGAACGGCGCGGCGAAGGCGCTGCCCGGGGTCCATAGCGGGAAGCCCGTCTGCGAGCTGGGAGACGATGCGACCGTGCCCACGTACTCGGGTATCTCCGCCTGGTGATCACAAGCACGGATGGTGATGGTGCCGCGGATCGTCGGGATGGCGGCCCCGGCGATAGCGGCGGAAACCTTGCCGGCATCGAAGGTGCCCGCGTGCTTGACCCCGTAGGCCCACACCTGGACCGAGGTGTACGCCAGCACCGCCCAGGTGTCCGGCCACTGGTGGTACGTGGCGTGATACTCGGAAGCGAACGCGGTCACGCCCGGCTCGTTCATCGCGAACCACGGAGCCCGGTCGTAGGCAATAGAGCCAGCCGGAGCCTGGCTGCCGAGCGCGGCGAGTTCGGCAGTGTTGAGCATCGACAGCATCGTTGTCTTCTTGAAGAACCCGAACGGCGTTGCCTGCTTGACGAACGTCACAAGGTCGCCGCCGAACTGGGCGTTGTAGACGACACTCGGCTTCGCCGCGATCAGGGCCGACAGGTTAGGGCTGATGTTGGTGGCCTCCAAGGACGGCCATTGCTGAGAGACGATCTTGAACGGCACGTTGTAGTACTTCAGCGCCTGGATGAACCCGGCGACCGAGTCCTGGCCGAAGCTGTAGTTCGGCGCGAACGTGCCCAGTGCGAGCGGCGTCTTGATCTTGCCCGCCTTCACCTCGCTGTCGAGGTACAGGGCTGCCGCGCGCGGTTCCATGTCGGTGTTCGGCACTACCTGGAACGCATACGGGTTGAAGTTCGCGCCCATCAGCGAGATGTCGTTGGAGGTATGGAAGAAGATCGGCACCTTGTACTGGCCGGCTAGCTGCTCCTCGGCGGCCGCCACGGCGCTGGAGACGGGGCCGAACAGCGCCACGACGTGATCCTGCAAGATCATGTTCTTCGCGTTCGCCGCTCCTGTCGCGGGCGTCGCGGCGTCGTCGGCGGAGACTACCTTGATCTTCTTGCCAAGCAGGCCGCCGTGCGAGTTGAGGTCGGCGACCGCCAATTCAACGCCCTGCAGGCCGCTCTCGCCAAGCTCGGCGATCGAGCCGGAGAGGGTGGTGGACTCGCCGACCGTGACGGTGCCGCCTGAGGACGCCGAGCCGGCGGACGAGTTCCCGCATGCGGCAATCAGCGTGCATGCGGCCGCTGCGGCGAGAGTGGCCAGCGCCCAGTGGCGTGGCCGGACAGGTTGACAGTGACTCATCGAGCTCTCCTTGACCAGTTGGTGCGATTAGCGGTGCCTTGCGCTGCACCAGGAGGCGACAGGCGGTCAGGCGATATAATAAACATGGATGAAACGGTACAGAAGGGGCGTCGAGTGGGCGTGGCTCACCGCGCTGTGGCGCGCTGCCGTGCTGTCAGCTAGTCCAGCGGGCAGGTAACGCCGTCGTGAGGTGATGCCCGGGCCGTCCCGGCGGCTCCGGGCCGAGCAGCCGCCGCAACCGGAGTGCGATGAGGACGCTGACTGCGCGATCCCCCTGGAGGCACGCCTGGGCCGGTGCCTTGCGGATGACCTGCAACCGGTACTTCACGGTGCTCTGATGTATGCCGAGCCGGGCGGCCATCTCCTTCAGATGGCCCTGGCAGACGAGGAACGCTTCGAGGGTGTCTGCTCCCCAGGAGTGACGCAGGATCTCGGCAAGCGGCGCAAGCGTGCTGTCCATCAGCCGCCGCGACCTTGCGGGCTGGTCCAGCAGGGCAGATACCGGTCCGAGATCGAGATAGTCGTAGACCGCGGCCGGGCCCGCCCGCAGTATCCGGCCCAGCTCGACCGCCGCCGCGGCCTCGGCGTAGCTCTCCCTGGTCTCCGCGGGCGAGCTGGCGTCGCAGCCGAGTCCGATGGCCTCGATCGGCATTGTCTTGAGCAACCCGGCCAGTCGGCCGCGCAGCGCGTGCCGGCTGGCCGCCGGGCCGGCCGGCACGACGCCGATCACCCGGCGATGACGGATCGTCCAGAGCGCGACGTCAGCGGCGCGCTCCAGCATGGCCCCGGTTTCCTCGAGTTCTGCGAGGCTGGCCTCGCCGGGCGCCTCGGTGATGACGACTACGTGCCGGTCGTGCAATTCGGGGTAGGAGTCATGCTCGGCCGGCGTGGGCCCGGCCAGCACCACGCTGAGGAACTGGGACCGCCGGTGCTCTCGCTGCCTGGCGGCATCCTGCGCCTCGGTAAGGTACACGCTGGCCACCTCCGTCGCGAGCGTGTCGGCATAGTCCAGGGCCCACTCGGCGACCCGTCCGAGCACCCCCTGCATCTCCGGCTCGGTCCAGCCGGGCGTGGCCAGCAGCTCACGCCACATGACCCGGGTGCCCACCCGGTAGGCCCGCAGTAGCGACTGGAGGTCAATACCCTGGACGACCCGGCGGCTTGCGCCCTGGCGGATCGGGGCAAGCTGGTCGTCGCTGATCGGGTTGCCGGTCGCCAGGATGGTAAGCCAGATCCGGACCAGCGCTGCCGATACCCACTTGATGTCCTCCTCGAGCACCGGGTCGGCGATGGCTGCGTACGCGGGGATCTCCGCCGCGTAAGTCTCGACCATCTTCTGGGCGATCAGGCTGGCATGGGCCATCTGCCCGGAGGCGATCTCGGCAAGGCGCGCTTGCACCTGGCCGGGCAGCTCGGCGTCCAGCCGGTCTCGTCCGCAGTGATAGAGGTGATCGCCGGGGAAGGTCACCGGACCGGCCCACTGCGCGGCCGGATCAAGGCCTTGGATCTGCTGGGTTGCCATCCACTTCACCCCTTCCCGAGCTGCCCGAGGTGCGGTCGATTAACGAGTTTCAGTGAAGTGTAGAGATCTCCCGGTCATGGCAAAAGGGCTAGATTTAGCCCGGTTCCAGCCACAGATTCGTGATTTGCTGTCCTGATTGGACTAACACTCGCCCGGGCGCGCCTGCTGGGCGGCGGGCTAGCTTGTGCATGATCGATCGAAGGAGCCATCATGCGACTGCTGGTTCTGTCCGCAGCGGACGTGCGGGCCGTTCTCAGCTTCGCGGAGTGCACGGCCGCAATGCGCGACGGGCTCATTGCGCTTGCCTCCGGCCGCGCCCGGCAGCCGCTGCGTACCGTCATCACCCCGGATGGCGCGGCTGGCCTGATGGCGCTGATGCCGTCCTATCTGGCGGGACAGGGCGGACAGCAGGCGGCATACGGGCTGAAGGCCATCTGCATAACGCCCGCGAACCCGGCGGCCGGACTGGACACCCACCAGGGCGTGGTCGTGCTCTCCGATGGGGCCACCGGCGAGCCGCTGGCCTTGCTGAACGCGTCTGCGGTGACCGAAATACGGACCGCCGCCGTCTCGGTAGTCGCGACCGACCTGCTAGCCCGCCCGGACGCCGGCCAGCTTGCCGTGATCGGCACCGGCGTTCAGGCGCGGGCGCACATCTTGGCGCTGGACGGGGCGCGCGAGCTCGGCCAGATCCGGGTGGCGGGCCGGACCGCGGCCAGCGCCGAGCAGTTTGCCGCCAGCCTCGACGGACTGACTGCCGCGCCGGTTACGGCCTGCCGGTCGGCGCGGGATGCGGTAGCCGGAGCTGGCATTATCGTGACCGCGACCAGCTCGGCGCGGCCAGTCCTGGACCGGGACTGGATCGCGCCGGGAAGCCATATCAACGCGGTCGGCGCGTGCCTGCCGCATCAGCGCGAGCTGGACACCGCCACAGTAGCGGCGGGAGTGCTGTTCGCCGATCGCAGGGACGGCTTGCTCACCGAGTCAGGTGACTACCTGCTCGCCGCGGCCGAGGGCGAGGTCACCCCCGCCTGGGTCCGGGGTGAGCTCGGCGAGCTGTTGCTGGGCACCGCGGCCGGCCGGGCGAGCGCGGAGGAGATCACCATCTTCGAGTCGCTCGGCCTCGCCATCGAGGACCTGGCCGCGGCCCGCCGCGCCTACTTGCTGGCGGTCGAGAACGGCGCTGGCAGCTGGATCGACTTCTGAGCCGCCGCGAACCACAACCGTAGTGCTGTTGCTGTTGCTCTAACGACAGCGATGGCACTACCGATGCGGCAGCCCGGCCGGGCGGCGGGCGGAACCGGCCGGTCTTGCGCTGCGTCCGAGTGGCAGCAGCACCGCGCAGAGCAGGAGTCCACTCATGACCATCAGCACATCGCCCAGGTATCTCGCAGCGGCAACCGGCGTGGCGGCTGCCGCGCTGCTCATCGGCGCGTTCGTGGTCGGAACTCAGGAGGGCGGGCCAGGCACATCAGCGGCCAGCGCCGCCACCCTGGCCGCAGCTGCGCCCTCGGGCCGGATCACGGTGACCGGCAGCGGGACCGTGACCGGCGTCCCGAACCAGCTGATCCTGTCCATGAGCGTCCAGACCAGCAGTTACGACGTCACCTCAGCGCTGGACCAGGCCAACCAGGACGTGCGCGAGGTGTCGACGGCGCTGCGCCATCGCGGCGTCGCCGCCCGGGACATCCAGACATCCGACCTGAACATCTCGCCTAACTACAACAACAACGGCATGGTCACGAGCTACGGCGTCAGCGAGTCGCTCACCGCCACGCTCGATGACCTGACGGCGGCGGGCGCGCAGATCGGCGCTGCGGTGCGGGCCGGCGGGAACGCGGTCACCGTGGACGGCGTGGCGCTCAACCTGACCAGCACCAGCCCGCTGATGGCCGCGGCCAGGGCACGTGCCGTGGCGAACGCGCACGCCCAGGCGGAGCAGTTTGCCCGCGCGCTGGGCGAGGCACTCGGGCCGGTCATCAGCGTCATCTCGGTCCAGCAGCCGGAGACGGCGCCGGTCCCGTTCGGCGCCCTCAACGCCACCAACGGCAAGGCCGCTGTCCCGATCTTTCCCGGCAGCCAGCAGGTGTCGGTGTCGGTCACGGTGGTTTACGCCACCTGACCGGCGGCTGGCCAGCGGACGTACTGGTGTGGTCAGCTGGCCTGCTAGGCTCGCCGGCATGCGCGTTCCCCTGCTCACTCCAGGCTGGTGGCGCCGCCGCTAGGCGGTGCCAGGTTCGCGCGCAAGCAGACCACCAGACAAGGCGACCGCCAGGCCCGGCGGCCGCCTTTGTCGTTCAGCCGCCGGCCCGCCGGGCATGATGACCGCGAGGCCGAGATGGACCAACTGAGTTACCTGACTGCCGGCGGCGTCCGGGTGCGCCGCGCCGCCGACCCGTTCGACGTCGCTGAGCTGGCCGAGATCACCAGGCAGGTTCAGCTCAGGCCGGGCGGCGTGCTTAGCTCAGGCATGGAGTACCCCGGCCGGTACAGCCGGTGGCACCTGGCCTACCTGGACCCGCCGGTGCAGATCGTCGCGCGCGGCCGTCTGCTCAGCGCGACCGCACTGAACCAGCGGGGCGAGGTCCTGCTGCCGGTGATCGCGGCCGCGATGCGCCGGGCGGCAGGTCCGGCGGCAGGCCCGGCCGCTGCCGCCCCGGGCCACGCCGAGGTGCTGATCGCCGAGAGCGACGATGTCTTCACCGAGGAACAGCGGAGCAAGCGTCCCACGGTGTTCGCCGCGCTGCGCGAGATCATCGCCGCGTTCGGGCCGGACCGGGGCAGCCAGGGCGAGGTTACGGACACCCACCTCGGGTTGTACGGGGCGTTCGGCTACGACCTGGCCTTCCAGTTCGAGCCGGTCCGGCAGCGGTTGCACCGCGACAGCAGAGCTCGCGACATGGTGCTGCACCTGCCCGACCAGATCTGGGTAGTGGACCGGAAGCGCGAGACAGCGACCCGGTTCAGCTACGACTTCGGCACGCAGGCCGGCTCGACCGAGGGCGTGGCCAGGTCTGCCATGGCTGCCGGCCACCGCGGAACGGCCGGCGAGAGTACCCCGGAAGAGCCCGTTCCCGGCCGGAGCGGTCTTCCGGCGGACCCCGTGCCGGGCGCCTATGCCAGCGTGGTCGAGCAGGCCAGGGAGAAGTTCGCCCGCGGCGACCTGTTCGAGGTCGTGCCGAGCCAGACGTTCTACGCCCGCTGCCCGAGCCCGGCCGCCTTCTTCGAGCGGCTCAGGCAGCGCAATCCGGCACCGTATGAGTTCTTCCTGAACCTGGGCGAGCAGGAGTACCTGGTAGGAGCGTCACCAGAGATGTACGTCCGGGTCACCGGTGACCGGGTCGAGACCTGCCCGATCGCCGGCACGATCGCGCGCGGGGCCGACGCGATCGGCGATGCCGCCCAGATCCGCGCGCTGCTGACCTCGCCGAAGGAGGAGTCGGAGTTGACCATGTGCACCGACGTGGACCGCAACGACAAGTCGCGGATCTGCGTGCCGGGCAGCATCAAGGTCATCGGCCGCCGGCAGATCGAGCTTTACAGCCGCCTCATCCACACTGTCGATCACGTCGAAGGCAGGCTCCGCCCCGGTTTCGATGCCCTGGACGCTTTCCTCACGCATATGTGGGCCGTCACCGTCACCGGGGCGCCGAAGAACTGGGCCATGCAGTTCATCGAGGATCACGAGCCGGCACCGCGGCGCTGGTATGGCGGCGCGGTGGGGATGATCGGCTTCGACGGCAGCATGAACACCGGCCTGACGCTCCGGACGGCGCACATCACCGGGACAGTCGCGGCCGTGCGGGTCGGCGCCACGCTGCTGTTTGATTCCGATCCGGCGGACGAGGAGCGGGAAACGGCGCTGAAGGCACGGGCGCTGCTGGAGACCCTGGCCGAGACAGGCGCCGAACGCGCGGCGTCCGGAACGGGCGACGGTTCCGGGCCGGACCGGGCCGGGGGTCGCTCGCTGCCGGGCGACGGGCTGCGGGTGCTCCTGGTCGATCATCAGGACTCGTTCGTGCATACCCTGGCCGGCTACTTCGCCGAGCAGGGCGCTGCGGTCACCACCTTGCGAGCGGGCTTCGACCTGGCGCTACTCGAGAAGTTCCGCCCGGACCTGGTCGTGCTGTCGCCAGGACCGGGGCGCCCGGCCGACTTCGACTGCGACAAACTGCTCAGCGCACTAGACGAGCGCGCGCTGCCGGCTTTCGGGGTGTGCCTCGGGCTGCAGGCCATGGTCGAGCACGCTGGCGGTTCGCTCGGGTTGCTGGAGACGCCAGTGCACGGCAAGCCGGGCCGGGTCGCCGTGCTCGGCGGTAAGCTGCTGGCCGGCTTGCCGGCCGAATTCACCGCCGCCCGGTATCACTCCCTGCACGCGCGTGCCGGGCAGGTGACCGGCGGGCTCGAGGTCACCGCGGTGACGCCGGATGGCGTGGTGATGGCGGTTGAGGACCCGGTACGCGGCCGATGGGGGGTACAGTTCCACCCCGAGTCGATCCTGAGCATCCAGGCTGGCCACCAGATCATCGGGAACGTGCTGCGACTCTGCAAAGACCGGTCCGCGGGCGATGCTGGCTGATGGTGCTTTCCTTAGCTCGCTTGCCGCCATTCCGGGAGCCGCAATTGGTCGCTTAATGCGAGCATTCTTGGCGCGTTCGCCACTAGCTCTCGGCCGGCATTGCGCCACCGAGGGCAGCGGGCACCGGGTGAGGGACATGCAGACGGCAATTCGCTGGCCGAGATCCGCATATCCGGGCGTCCGTTCCCGGACGTGCTGACCGGAGATAAGGCAAATGTTCGCGGCATGCCAGGTATCACATATCCGGTGGGCCGCAACTGGCAGCCTGGCAAACCCAGGATCCGCCGCATCCGCAGCACGTTCCGGCAGTTGCGAACTGGGCACGAGGCGGTGGCCGGAGCCGTGCCCGTGCCGGACCCGGCACGGGCACCGCCCGCTAGCCCAGCGGGTCGTGATGCAGATGACTAGCCGGAATGCTCGCGGCGAGCAGCGCAGCTGTCTGGGTCACCATGGCGGCCGGGCCGCAGATGTATGCCTCGGCGTTCTCGAACAGGCCGAACCTGGCGACCACTTCTGGCAGCAGCCCGGTGAAGCCGCGGTAATCGACCTGGTCGGAGAGCACCGGGATGACGCGCAGCGACGGACTCGCCGACTCCAGGAGATGCAGGTCTTCCAGGTCATAGAGGTCAAAATGCTGCCGTGCGCCGAAGAACAGGGTGATCTTCCGCGGCTGGCTGGCTCCTGGTCTGGCGAGCGCCTGCTCGATGATGGCCTTGATCGGGGCCAGCCCGGTGCCGCCTGCCACGCACAGCAGGTCGCGGTCAGACTCGGTCAGCGTCATGGCGCCGTCAGCGGCGCCCAGCAGCACGCAGTCGCCCGCGTCGGAATGGTGCACCAGGGTGTTGCTGACCAGGCCGCCTGGTACCGCCCGGACGTGCAGTTCGACGAGCCCGCCTGGCCGCGGCGCGGCCGCGATCGAGTAGGGCCGCCAGACGCGCGGCCACTTCGTCACCTGGACCGGCACGTACTGGCCGGCCTGGTAAGGCAATGGCTGATCGGTCCGCAGCCGGAGCACGGCGACACCCGGCGACCGCAGTTCGTGCGACACGATCTCGCCGATCCACCACGCCGGAGACGTCCGCGCGCACTCCGTGGCCGCGGCTTGCATGATCCTGGCGGCATTGTTGAGCATGGCCTGCCAGGCCGCCGCCGTCTCCGAGGTCCAGTCGCTGCCGACGAAGTGCTCGGCCGTATCACGCAGTGTCGCGAAGAACGCCGGGTAGTGCCCCTCGGTGACGCCGAACCGGCGGTGCGTGCGGCCGAGGTAAGACAAGATCTCGGCGCTGCGCGGCGGATCGTCCAGGCTCCGGATCAGGCGAGCCAGGGCGGCGAACACGCGCTCACGCACAGCCGTCATGCTCATCGGGAAAAGCGCCCTGGTTTGCGGGCTGACCGTGAAAAGGCGCGCGAAGAAATATTCCATCGCTGCAGGGCCTGAAGACATTAGCCGCTCGAACGATTTCTGCACTAGCCGGGACTCAAAGTCAGCCGGTCCGGCCTGCGTTCTCAGGTCATCCCGCGGCGGTGCCTTGCTGGCCGACATGGCGAGCATTTCCGAAGCGGCTAAGTCACTTGTCATGACATTAGTCGAAAAGCGTCCGCCAGCCTGACTGGACAACGGCGGAGAATTTCGCCTGCGGTGGCCGGCAGGCCGGACTTGGTGCGCCTGACCTGCCTGTCCGGCAGGGCCGGAGCTAGGAACGCTCCCGTCAAGCGCGATTGCCATAACGCGAGTCTTGCACCGTGCGCTGATTTCTACAACCCAATCCGGGCAAGCAGCCACTGGGCACGCAGCGTCACAGAATGCCTTCGGAAGCGGCCGGCGCGCTGCTCCTGACGCCGTAATTATTGTCATAGAGCACTACCGCAGGGAGTGAATGAATGGCTTTCCCGTGGCCGGGTTTGTCCGGATCGCCGGGCCGGGCGGCCGAAACGGAGTGGGGCTGGCCGGCCGGTCGGCCATAGGATGCTCTGGTGGTTGCACCGGGATACCTGCGGTTCCCGCACATTAGCGGCGGCCTTGTGACCTTCGTCGCCGCCGACGACATCTGGCTTGCGCCCGCTGGCGGCGGCCGGGCATGGCGGTTCACTGCCGATGACGCGGCCGCGCAGACACCGCGCTTGTCTGCTGACGGCGCTCGGCTCGCCTGGGTCAGCAGCAAGGACGGCGCGCCAGAGGTGTATCAGGCCAGCCTCGCCGACGGCATCACCACCCGGCTCACGTACTGGGGCACTCAGTGGGCCCGGGTCTGCGGCTGGACCCCGGGCGGCGAGGTGCTGGCGGTGAGCGCGGCCGGCCAGCCGTTCGGGCACCACTCGTGGGCGCGCGCGGTGGCCACGCCGGCGTCCGACCCGGCCGACGGTCCGGGCGCCGAACGGCTGCTGCCGCTCGGGCCGGCCGGTGACCTCTCGCTGGGCGATATGGCGGTCGCGGTGCTCAACGGAACCTTCGGGAGCTTTCAGGCCGACCTCGCGTTCTGGAAGCGCTACCGCGGCGGTACCGCGGGCCGGCTCTGGATCGGTCCGGTCAGCGCGGTGCTGTCCGGCCAGCCGGACGAGGCAGCCGGGGCCCGCCCGTTCCGCCGCCTGCTGGCTGACCTGCCGGGCGGCCACTTCACCAGCCCGATGATGGTCGGTGACCGGCTGGCGTTCCTGTCCGATCACGAAGGCACGGGCAACATCTACTCATGCGCCCCGGACGGCACGGACCTGCGCCGGCACACCGACCACGACGGCTGGTACGCCCGGCAGGCGAGCACGGACGGGCAGCGTGTCATCTACGCCTGCGGTGGCGAACTGTGGCTGCTCGCCGACCTCGACCAGGCTGAGCCGGTGCGGCTCGACATCCTGCTCGGCTCGCCTGCCGCGGGCCGGGCGCCGCGCCTGCTTTCCGCCGGTGATCACGTTGGCTCGTTGTCGGTCGACCGGGGCGGCACTGCGAGCGCGGTGGAGGTGCGCGGCACTGTGCACTGGCTGACCCATCGCGACGGGCCGGCCAGGGCGCTGTCCGTAGTGCCCGGTGCCAGGGCCCGCTATCCGCAGGTGCTGGGCGACGACGGCCAGGTGGTCTGGGCCACCGACGCGGGCGGCGTCGACGCGCTGGAAATCAGCGGTGCCCCGCTCGCGGATTCCGGACCGGCCGCCGCGCCGCGCCGGCTCGCCGCCGGGCAAGTTGGCCGCGTGAACGGGCTCGCGGCGGCGCCCGATGGCCGCGCGGTCGCAGTCGCGGCGCAAGACGGGCGGCTGCTGGTAGTCGATGTGGCTGCCGGGAGGGTCCGCCAGCTAGCCGCGTCCGGTAACGGGCGCGTCTCCGGCATGGCCTGGTCACCGGATTCCGCCTGGCTTGCCTGGTCCGAGCCAGCCGGGCAGCCCGGCGGGATGGGCGGGTTGCAGCTACGGCGGCTCCGGCTCGCCCGGGCAGCCGGCGATGAGGTCACCGACGTCACCGACGGCCGGTTCACCGATACCGACCCGGTGTTCAGCCTTGATGGCAAGTACCTGGCTTTCCTGTCCAGGCGCAGCTTCGACCCCATCTACGACGCGCACGTATTCGACCTGTCGTTTCCCTACGGCGCCCGGCCGTTCCTGCTGCCACTGCAGGCGACAGCGCCGTCTCCGTTCGGCCCGCTGATCGGCGGGCGGCCCATCGGCGCCGGCGCCGGCGAATCCGATCCGGCCGGTTCGGGGCATCCGGCCACCGCCGCGGCGCAGGAGGACGGCGGCACGGCGCCGGACGTCAGGGTGCCTGAGGTCAGGGTCGACGCCGACGGGATCGCCGACCGGATCGTCGCGCTACCGGTGCCTGAGGCTCGCTACTCGCGCCTGCGCGCGGTCTCCGGCGGGCTCGCGTGGCTTCGCGAGCCCGTCACCGGCAATCTGGGGCTCGGTGGCGCGGAACCGACCGACGATGCTCCGCGGCCGGTCCTCGAGCGGTTCGACTTCGGGCGTCGCGAGGCCGCCGGGCTTCGCGACGACGTGGACTGGTTTGAGGCCAGCAAGGACGGCACCAGGCTCGTGGTCAGCGATCACGGCAGCCTGACCGTCATTCCCGGAGCCCGCAAGGCGGGCAACGACGATCCCGACGACAAGGTCGGTATCGACGCGAGCCGGGCCAGGTTCATGGCGGATCCTGCCGCACTCTGGCGGCAGGCCTACGCCGAGGCGTTCCGGGTCATGCGCCACGACTTCTGGGTAGCCGACATGGCCGGCGTCGACTGGGACGCCATCCAGGATGAGTACCGGCCGCTACTTGACCGGGTCAGCTGCCCGGCCGAGTTCGCCGACGTGCTCTGGGAGGTGTTCGGCGAACTGGGTACGTCGCACGCCTACGTGATCCCGGCCGGCCAGGGTGACGGCGCGGACAGCCGCGGCAATCAGCCGGGCCAGCTTGGCGCTGACATTGAGCGCACCCCGGACGGCTGGCGGGTGACGCGGGTCGTGCGCGGCGAGAGCTCGGACCCGAGGGCGCGCTCGCCGCTGGCCGCCCCGGGGGTCACCATCTCCGCCGGAGACATGCTGCTGGCGATTGACGGCCGTCCCGTCGGCCCGGCCGGGCCAGGACCCCTGCTCGTGGGAGCTGCCGGGAAGCCGGTCGAGCTGACCGTCGGGCCGGCCGGCGCGAGTGGCGAGCCTCGCAGGGTCGCGGTTGTGCCGCTCGCCGACGACAAGCGCCTGCGCTATCAGGACTGGGTCAGCGCCAGGCGCGCGCAGGTCCGGGAGCTTGGTGACGGCCAAGTTGGCTACCTGCACGTACCGGACATGGTGAGCGAGGGCTGGGCGGACTTCCATCGGGATTTGCGCGGCGAGATGCTCCGCGATGCGCTGGTCATCGACGTCCGCGGCAACAGCGGCGGGCATACGTCCCAGCTCGTCGTCGAGAAGCTCGCGCGCCGGGTCATCGCCTGGGACGTGTCACGCGGCCTGCTGCCGTCGACCTACCCCGAGGACGCGCCGCGCGGACCGCTGGTCGCGCTCGCCGATGAGTGCGCTGGCTCGGATGGCGACATCGTGACCGCAGCTATCCGGATCTTGCGGCTCGGCCCGGTAGTGGGCGCTCGCACCTGGGGTGGCGTCATCGGTTATGACGATGAGCACGAGCTGGTCGACGGCACCCGGATGACTGTGCCGCGGCTGGCGTTCTGGATGAACGGCTTCGGCTGGGGGGTCGAGAACTACGGCGTCGATCCGGACGTCGAGGTAATTCCCTCGCCGGATGACTGGGCCGCCGGCCGGGACGTGCAGCTGGAGAAGGCGGTCGCGCTGGCTCTGGAGGCCCTGCGGGAGAAGCCGGCGGTCCGCCCGCCAGATCCGGCGGAGCGGCCGTCGCGGCGCAGGCCGCCGCTGCCGCCCCGGCCGTCCCGCCCCGGCTGATGGAGCCTGGCTGATGCGGACCGTCCGCCAGCTGGTCTTCGACATGGACGGCACGCTGCTGGACAGCGGCGTCGTGGTCCCGGCGGCCTACGTGACCGCGGTCCGGCACCTTCGCGGCCCCGAGCTCACGCCGGCCCAGGTGGTGGCCAGTTACTCAGTCGGCCCGCCGGAATCGCTGCTGGCTCATCTGCTCGGCCGGCAACTGGCCGATGGGGAGTCGGAGACCTATTACGCCGAGTTGGCCGGCGTCGCTGTGCGGCAATATCCGGGCGTGGCGGACGTGCTGACCGC
>JAJYUU010000272.1 GCA_021792405.1 Actinomycetes bacterium | reverse complement strand
TAGTGCCGGTCGGGGGCCAGGTTCCTGGCCGCGAGCACGTCATGGACCGGCTCGGTCATCTGGTTATCGGTCACGGTGGCGCCGGTGGTGGCCACGTGGGTGATCAGGTTCGGGAATGCCGGCGCCGTGCAGTGCTTGTCATGGCTGCGGCGGCCGGCGCCGTCGTTGCCGGGGCAGCCGCACCGCGGCTCGTCGTCGCAGGTCTCGGTGACGTGCAGCTTGTAACCCAGCCAGAACTCCTCGCGCTTGACACCCCACCTGGCGTCAGTGTCATAGGGAGAGGCGATCCGGGCATGGCCGGGCGGGAGTCCGTCGCCTTCAGGCTCCTTCTCCCGCCGCTTGATCACCTCCCGCCCGTCTGCGGTGATGGCGCGGGTGTAGTTCTGCAGCAGCACCGTCCGCAGCACATCTACTGCGGGAAGCTCGCTCAGCCAGGCCGGCGCCGTCTTGTCGTAGACCGCTTCCAGCAGCGCGTACCCGTCGCGGGCGTAGGTGATCGCCAGCTCCTGGCGTTTCGCCTCCGGCATCGGAGGCCGCCAGGACGTCATCGGAGTTCCGTAGCGGCGGGCCCAGTCGCATCGAGGAAGGAGAAATGTTCTTCGGCTACTACCTGTCCGCGCTCATCATGGTCGCCGGCGAGCACGGCCTGCCAGTACCGGAGCTGGCCCGCCGGATCACCGCCGGCAACCCCGGCCGGGACCCGGCCGCCGCCCTGCCCGACCTGGCCGCCTCCGGGATCGCGCTGGGCGATGTGATTACCGACTCCGGCTACTCCCACCGCCTCCCGGCCACCTGGGCAAACCCGCTGCGCGCCGTCGGCGCCGAGCTGGTGCAGGACCTGCACCCTGCGACCGCGGCCCGCAGGGAACCCACCAGGGCTCGATCATCGCCAACGGAAATCTTTACTGCCCGCAAACGCCCGGGCCTCTACTGGAACTGGTGCCGCTGCCGCCCGGCGCCAGCGCTGCCGAGGTCGCCGCGCACGACCAGCAGACCGCCGAGCTGGCCCGGTACAAACTCGGCCTGCACGCCGGCGAGGACGCCGACGGCTACCGCCGGCACGCCTGCCCCGCAGCCGCCGGGAAGATCCGCTGCCCGCTGCGGCCGGAATCGCTGGCCCTGCCCCGCAGCCGGCCCGAGATCCTCACCCCGCCCAAGCACCCGCCGGCCTGCTGCACCCAGCAGACCATCACCGCCGGGCCGCAGGTCGCGGAGAAAACCCGGCAAAAACACGACTACCCCTCCGCGCAATGGCGGGCCTCATACGCCCGGCGCACCGCTGCCGAGCGGTACAACGCCTCCATCAAGGACCGCGCGACCGGAAGCACCGACTGCTGGATCCGCCTGCCGGGCCTCACCCCGCTGCTGCTATGGCTGACCTGCCTCACCGTCGTGCGCAACCAGCGCACCGTGCAAGCCTTCCAAGCCCGCCACGAACGCCAGGCCCGCGCAGCCGGCCAGCCCCCCGCCCGCCGCCGCGAACTAGCCGGCGCAGCCGGCGTCCCGCCCTGACCAGCCAGCCGGGACCAGCATCGCGGCAGCAGCCGACACCACCAGCACCGCCAGCCTGGGCTCCCGCACGCTCAAAAACCGCGAGCAAGGCCCGCAGCCCAGGGCAGACAGCCCTCCAGCCAGCCCGGCGACCGGCACACGAGCCCGCAGCCGTGGCGCAAGGCCGGCAACTCCAGACCAGTCGATCAGTCCGGCAGGGCCGCGCGACTGTCAGACCCGGGTGCACGACTGAATCGTGAGGGTGCTTTGTTTGAGCAGGCCATGTGGCTAGTCTGAGTGATGTTGACACTCAGATGGGAGGCCTGCGTTGGCTGCTGACTTGTCCGGTCGTGACCTGGCGTGGCTGGAGCGCCGCCGCGCCGAGCTGCTGGCCCTGTTCGCGCAGGTGGGGGACTTCCGGCGGGGCGCGCTGAACCCGGTGTGGCGCAAGTGCGGCAAGCCGAACTGCGCGTGCGCGCAGCCGGGCCACCGGGGTCACGGGCCGCAGTGGAACCTGACCCGCCGCGCCGGCGGCAAGACCGTCAACGTGCACCTGAGGCCGGGGCCGGAGCTGGAGAAGGCGCGCCGGGAGGTGGCCGAGCACCAGCGGTTCGCTGACCTGGTGGAGGAGGTCAGCGCGGTCAGCGAGGCGATCTGCGCGGCCCGGCCGCCCGCCGCCGCGGTCGGGGCGCCGCCGGATCAGGGAGGTCAAAGGGGGGGCTCTGGGCGCGGCTGGAGGAGGCCGCCGCCGCCGAGGTAGGCAGGCTCGCCGGGCTCGCCGCCGGCCTGCTCGGCTCCGGCGCGGCGCTGGGGACGCTGGAGGAGGCGATGCGCGCCGCGCTGTCCGCGGCCGGGGCGGCGCTGCTGCAGGCCGTGCTGGAGGAGCAGGATGACGGGTACTGCGGCCCCCGTACCGGGTGCGGGTGCGGCGGGCAGGCTTCGTACGCGGGCAGCCGGCCCAAGACGATCACCACCGTCCTCGGCCCGGTCACGCTGGCGCGGGCGTGGTATCACTGCGCGGCGTGCAAGAGCGGGCTCGCGCCCCGCGACCGGCAGCTCGGCCTGCTGCCGGGCGGGGCGCTGTCGCCGGGCCTGGCCGAGATGACCGCGCTGGCCGGCGCGGAGACCTCGTTCGCCCGCGCCGCCGGGCTGCTGGCCGGGCTGGCCGGAATCACCCTCAGCCCCAAGACCATCGAGCGGTCCGCCGAGGCGGCCGGCGCCGCCGCCCGCGCCGCGACAGCCGCCGGGGCATCAGCGATCCGCGAGCGGCGGATCGTGCCGCTGCCGCCGCCCGCGCCCGTCCCCGACATGATGTACGTCGAGGTCGACGGCACCGGCGTGCCCGTGCGGCCCAGCGAGACCGCCGGGCGGACGGGTAAGGGAGAAGACGGCAAGGCCGGCACCCGCGAGGTCAAGCTCGGCCGGCTGTTCACCGTCTCCGGGCTGGACGGCGACGGCAAGCCGGTCATGGACCAGGGCTCTTCTACCTACTGCTTCAGCTTCGACGGCAAGGACGCCCTCGCCGGGCTGGTGCAGGCTGAGTACCTGCGCCGCGGCGGCGGCCACCACCGCCAGGTCATCGCCCTCGGCGACGGAGCCGCCTGGATCTGGTCCATGGCCGAGTCCCTCTACCCGCACGCCACGCACATCGTGGACATCTACCACGCACGCGAGCACCTGAGCGACCTGGCCGCCCACCTGGCGTTCATCACCCCCGACCCGCCGGCCTGGCTGGCCGCGCGCAGCGAGGAACTGGACGCAGGGAACGTCCAGGCGATCATCGGCGCAGCCCGCCAGTACCCCCTCGCCGCCACCAAGGCCGCCGAACTGGACACCAAGCTCGGCTACTTCGAACGCAACGCCCACCGGATGCGCTACGCCGACTTCAGGAAGCTGGGCATGTTCACCGGGTCGGGCGCCATCGAAGGAGGGATAAAAGCCGTCATCGTCCAGCGCGCCAAGCAATCAGGCATGCACTGGACCGTCGACGGCGCCGCCGACATCATCGCCCTGCGCTGCCAGCAAGCCAGCGGCCGGTGGGACGAGCTCTGGCCAGCCCGCGCGACTCAGACAGCCGACCTGCGCCCTGCCGTCTGACACACAACGCCACTCAGAACCGCCAAGCTCACCGCCGGGTCAAGATCATCCCCAACAAAGCCGACGCGCACCCGTCAGACCCAAATGTGAACATGGACGCTGGTGAAGTGTGATGCGATGAAGGAGCGGGCCTTTGCTCCTGGCGGATGCTGGAAGTTGCCAAGCATCCGTCTCCACCAGGCAAGGGAGGCCCACAATGG
>JAJYUU010000120.1 GCA_021792405.1 Actinomycetes bacterium | reverse complement strand
GCGCCAACCCGCAGTTGCGGATCACGGTCGGCATGGACTACCTGATCCGGCCGGATGTCACGGTGGGCCTGGGCGAGGTGGAGACGGCGTCGGGGCTGCCGCCGCTGCACGCGGCGATCTCGTGCAAGTGGACGATCCGGTCGGACCGGGTGCAGAACATCCGGCATGAGTGTCTGCAGATGATCCGCCACCGCCGCGGCCTCAGCCGCATCTGGTGACGGTGACGGCCGAGCCGCTGCCGAGCCGGCTGGCGTCGATCGCCCGCGGCACCGGTGAGGTGGACGCGGTGTATCACGTGGCTTACGACGCGATGTCGGCCAGCGTCGCCGCGAACGCGAACGCCGATCAGGCAGAGGCGTGGCGGGAGGTGACCGGCCAGCGGCGGGTGCTGAGCTATGAGTTCCTGGCCGTCACGCTGGCGGCATGGTGATGCGGCGTGGGACCGCGCCGATGTCGGTGCCGGCGGGCAGAATCAGCGTGTCGGCAGGCGGTGGCGGAGGTGGCGTGGGCGAGCTGAGGTCGGTGGAAATCTGCGCCGGGGCCGGCGGGCAGGCACTGGGCCTGGAGCAGGCTGGGTTCGGCCACGACGCTGTGATCGAGATCGACCCGGACGCGTGCGAGACGCTGCGAGCCAACCGTGGGCACGTGTGGAAGGTCGTCGAGGACGACGTCGCCAATGTGGACGGGCGGGCGTTCGGCCAGCTGGACCTGCTCGCCGGCGGGGTGCCGTGCCCGCCGTTCTCGATTGCCGGCCAGCAGCTCGGTGAGGATGACGAGCGGGACCTGTTCCCGCAGGCGCTGCGGCTCGTTGAGGAATCTGCGCCGCGGGCGGTGCTGCTGGAGAACGTCCGCGGCCTGGGCACCCGCCGGTTCGACGGCTACCGCGCCCAGGTCCTCGCCCGGCTGCACGCGCTGGGCTACGACACTTGGTGGGACCTGGTCCAGGCCGCCGACTACGGGGTGCCGCAGCTGCGGCCGCGGTTCGTGTTGGTCGCGATCCGCCAGCCATGGGCGTCGCACTTCGACTGGCCGCAGCCGCTGCCTGGCCTGCCGCCGACAGTCGGCGAGGCCCTCATCGGCCCGATGGCCTCGCGGGGCTGGCCCGGCGCGGAAGCCTGGGCGGAGCGCGCCGCGGGGATCGCCCCGACGATCGTGGGCGGCAGCAAGAAGCACGGCGGCCCCGACCTGGGGCCGACCCGGGCCCGCGCCGCCTGGCGCGAACTGGGCGTGGATGGCCTGGGCATCGCCGACCGTGCCCCCGGCCCGGACTTCCCGACCGCCGGGCTGCCCAAGCTCACCACCGCGATGGTGGCCCGGCTGCAGGGCTTCCCCGACAGCTGGCAGTTCGCGGGTCGCAAGACCGCTGCGTACCGGCAGGTCGGCAATGCTTTCCCCCCGCCGGTCGCCAGGGCACTGGGCGAGGCCATCGCCACCGCCCTGCACCATGCCGAACCAGTTCATGCCGCTGACGACGGCAGCCACAATGTGCGGGACCCAACGCCGACAGCCAGGCAGACCCGACTTCGGCGCCCGCCTATCGCCTAGTTCACCACCAGCCAGCCCCGGTTCGCCGGCAGAAGTTCGGCCCATCGGATTGGCGTCAGCAGGGCGCTAGCACTCATGAGCGTGCGAACTGCTCGCACAGGTCGGACTGTTCCGCTCCGCCTGCCTTAACCCCGACTGGCTTGATGATCACGTTGGCCCCACGGTCCCGGCGGCGTACGCTCCGGTGTCCGCGCCGGTCGGCGTACCCTCGTGAGCCCGATCTTGCGCCGTGTCAGAGAACCTTGGTCCGACCACCTTCCGGATCTTGGTCCGGCCAGCACCGCCAGGCTGTCCGGGTGGCAGAAGGAGCACGCTTCCGCGAGATCGATCACGACGAGGGCAAGCGCCTGCTGTGGATCATCCGCAGGGACACCGGCTCAGTGGTGACCTGGCGGCGGCCCAGATGGTGCTGCCGGGTTAGCCAGGGCATGCCGGATGCCGGTAACGAAGAACAGCCGAAGTGACGTTCACCAGCGCGGACCGGGTCAGGGACCTGATCCGCAACTTCAACACCGCCGTACTCGACTCGCTCCACCCCAAGTACAGGGGCCGACGACCGAAGATCTGCACCATGCCGGAGCGCGCCGTGATGGTCGCTCAGCAGGACTTTCGGCGCTTGGCAATGCACCATGGTAGAATTTTGGTGTACGCTCTCAATGTGGCGCTGAACATCAAGAACGACGAAGTGGAGCGGCTTGCCGCCGAGGTGGCTCACATGACCGGGGAATCTAAGACCGAGGCCATTCGCCGTGCGCTCGCCGAGCGGCGCCAGCGTCTGGCTTACCGGATCAGCCCCGGCGACCGGCGCGCACACGCGCTGCGGTTCCTTGAACATGAGGTCTGGCCGCGGATACCGGAAGGCCAACTCGGCCGCAGCCTCAGCAGGAGCGAAGAGGACGAAATCCTCGGCTACGGGCCGGAGGGCGTGTGATCATCGATACCTCGGCGCTGGTCGCCATCACCTTTGCCGAACCCGGCCACCAGGAACTCATCGCCAAGCTGACCGGCGCACCCTCGGCGGGCATCGGCACCCCGACCATCGCCGAGACTGGGCTCGTGCTGGCGGCACGGCTGGGCCGGGACTCGCGTGATCTAGTTATCCGGCTGCTCGACGAATTCAGCATCGAGGAAGTCCCGTTCGGCGACCGGCACTGGCGGGAAACTGTTGATGCCTATCTCCGGTTCGGCAAGGGAAGGCACAAGGCTCGCCTGAACTACGGCGACTGCCTGACCTACGCGGTCGCCAGGCTGGCGAACGAGCCCTTGCTGTTCGTCGGAGACGACTTCCGCGAGACCGATCTCGAAATGGCATAAAGAACGGCCGGAGCGGATCTCCGAACGCCGCGTGGCTCAGAACCGTCAACTGATTTAACCTGCGGCAGACCGGGCGAGGCCCGCCGCAACTGGGCCCTGCTGGATCCGTGCTGACGCCCGCCGTCCCGGCACGCGATCTACCTGCGGAAATTGCCGGCTGATCCACGATCACCCAGATATACGAGGGCACCAACCAGATTCGGCACGTGGTGATGGCCCGGCAGCTGCTGAAGTAGGTAAATTACGCCGCTGACCTGCTGATTCTCGGGTTGTGTTGAGCGTAGACGGGCCGTCTGGTCGACGAGTCGGGCGGCCCGTTCTCATGCCCGGATTACCCGGTTCGTGCCGGTTGTTTCCCGTCGCTTCCGGATCCCGATGGACGGGGTCGACCTCGACGAGTGCGTACTCGATATAGTCGTTCATCAGATGCTCCAGCCGGGACGTGCTGTCCTGGGTAAGGCCCAGGTTCTGGCGGAGATTGCGGGACATCTCCGCCTGGATCTGGCTGGCCCAGTGGACCTCAATGGCGCCCTCGTCGGCGGCGTAGAGGACGTAGTCGCGGAGTGTCCTGGAGAGCAGATTGTCGGCGTCCGTCGTACGACCGAGGTCGTCAATCGACGAGACCGATCTCGTTGGAGAACGACGCCAGCGCCTCGGCAGCCTTCTCGCGGCGGGCACTGCGGGCACGCTGGGACTCCAAGAGCGCCTGGGCGGGGACGCGATGGTGGGTGCCGACCTTGACGTGGGCGATCTCGCCGGACTCGATGTGCTTCATCAGGGTCGGGCGTGACAGCCCGAGCATCGTGGCGGCCTCCGTGGTGGTGAAGAGCTCCTTGGCCGGCACGACGACCGCGCCTGTCGTACGCTCGGCATCCAGCAGTGCCAGCACCTTCTCCGCGATCTTGCGGGGCAGGCTCAAGGCCACGTTCACGCTGTCAACCGGGCGTGCCAGGGCGGCGCGCAGCACCTCGACGTCGCCGGTAAGCATCTCGGACACGGTTCACCCACAACTGAAATAACTGTCTACAACTGAAATAAGTATGGCGTCCACCTCGGATCCTCAGGTCGGTCTGATCGCCGAGGCCGCCGACGGCCTGCTCAGGCTCGCGGCTGACCAGGCCCGTACCACCTACGTCCGGCGCCTCTACGGGCGCGACCTCGGGGACGCCGGGCTCTATCACATGGTCATCGAATCGACTGCCATGCCGGTCGATGCCTGCGTGGACATGATCGTCGTCGCCGCGCTCCGCTGCTGGCACGATCTCCGTGACCGTCACGCTCGGCGAGTTCGGCTCGCATCCGCACCCTGGGAACAATTGTAGTCATGTCTACGTTTTACAAAAAAGACGAAAGCTCGGAGGATTCACGATGACAGCACAGTCGCAGACAGCCGGCCTGGGCGACGCGGTGGTAGCAGCCGCCAGGCACTTGTTCGCATCCGGGGTCATGTCGCACTCCGGCCACGCCAACCTCAGTGCCCGGATCGACGCCGGACGGTTCCTGCTCACCTCCAGCGGAGCGGTGCGCGACCTGAACGCTGCCCAGCTGGCGACGGTGAACCTCGACGGCGAGGTTCTCGACGGAGCCCTCGGCCCGGAGAACGCCGAGATCGTCGCCATGCACAGCGTGATCTACCGGGCTCGCGGCGACGTCGGGGGGATCATTCACACCCACTCACCCGCCGCGACCGCGTTCGCGCTGGCCCACCGGGCGCTGCCGTGCCGGGCGGAACCGTTGCTGCGGTTCGGCCAGGCCGAGCCGGTGCCTGTCGTTGCCTGGGGGCCTCGCGGCTCGGATGTGTCGGTCCGCGGGATCGCAGAGGCTCTCGAGGCCAGCCCGACGACCGCGGCGGTGCTGCTCGCCAACCACGGGCTGCTGGCATTTGCTGCCGACCCCATCTCCACGGCCCGCCTTGTCGTGGCCATCGAGGAGGCCGCCGAAGCCGAGCTGGCGGCCGTGGCCGTCGGCGGGGCGGTCGATTTCCCGGCCGGCGCTCTGGATGCGGTGCGGGCCTCGATGACCCGGGTCCGGTCGTGACTACCGACTCGCTGCCGGAGCGGACCGAGGCGATCAGGGACCGCTACCGGGAGGTCTTCGCCACGGTGCCGGCCGGCATCGAGGACCGGATCGCTGTCGCCGGGGTCACCGGGCGGCTCGAGGCCGTCGAGACAATCGAAGAACTGCGCCGGGTGCTGCTGGCCGGCAATCCCCTTGAGGCGCGGGTCCAGCAGCTGGTCCATTTCGCCCAGCTCATCGCCCTGGGGCGGGCAGGCCCCGCCCGCCTGCACGCCCGGGGCGCGCTCCGCGCCGGCGCCGGGTTGCCTGACCTGGTCGGTGTGGCCGAGACGTCGCTCGTGACCTCGGGCATGCCCGCCTACGCGCTGGCGATCGAGATCATCGCCGAGCTCATCGACACGATCCCGCTCGCCGAGACCTCGTCCGCGGCTGCGGCTGCTGGGGAGGAGCGGTGATCCCCGCCGGGCAGATGTGGGACAGGCGCTTTTCCGAGCATGAGTGGCCGAGCGAGCCCGACCCCCTCCTCGTCGAGCTGGCTGCTTCGCTGCCGCCAGGCCGTGGCCTGGACCTCGGAAGCGGTCCGGGTCGCAACAGTCTTTGGCTTGCCGCCAAAGGCTGGAACATGACCCTTCTCGACGCGTCAGGTGTCGCCCTTGTCCAGGCGGGGCAGCGGGCCGAAAAGGCCGGTGTTCGCATCGAGACTGTCCAGGCCGACGTCGTCGGCTGGCAGCCAGCTGGCGCAATCTACGATCTCGTCGTCGTGGCCAACCTCCACCCCGGCACCGACGCCCTCGCTCTCGTGCTCAGCGCGGCCGCCGGGGCACTGGTCGCCGACGGCCACCTCTTCGTCGTCGGGCACGACCTGGTGAACCTCGGCCGGCATGGTCCTCCCGACCCTGAACGGCTGCTCAGCGTCGACCGGCTCTCCCGGGCGCTGCCTGCCACTGTCTCGGTCGAAAAGCTGGAACTTCGCACCCGAAGGAGCGGCCCTTCCGCTGAACCGGACGAGGACGACGCGGACGTCGCCGTGCTCGCCTGGGCGAGCAAGCGTGCCGGGTGAGCGCCCCCGACGGTCAATGACCACCGGGCACGAGACGGATCCTGCGACCGTGCGCGGCGAGCTTGCCCCGCACGGTCTCGGCTACCTGCTGGGCATCGCCCAGCGGGCCCGGCGGCGCGCCTGGGAGGCGGAACTCGCCGATCTCGGGCTCACGGCGCCGCAAGCCGCGTTGCTGCGTCTGATCGCCGCCCAGCCCGGCAGCGGTGTGCGCCGCCTGGCCCGGGAGCTCGGCACCGATCCGATGAACACCCAGCGCATCTCCGAGACCCTCATCGCCGCAGGCCTGTGCGAAACCCGGCGCGACGCCGGCGACGCCCGCCGCAGGCCACTGCACCCCACCGGCCGGGGATGGGAGTTGGCGGACGTCGTGGCCCGCCGGGCCGCCGACAGCGAACAGCAGCTCGCCGCGGCTCTCGGAGCCTCCGCCTATCACACCCTGGTCGCGGGCCTGCATGACCTCCTGGACCATGACCAGGACCATGCTCCCGATGACCGCGTCCTCCGTGCCGCCCGCGCCCGGCTGGTCCCGAAAGCTGGCAAAGCTCAGCAGCTGGGTACCGGATAGCCGGCAGAAGGGCTACCGCCGTGCGCGCGCCGCTGGCCGTCCGACCAGGCCGCCCACCATCACCTGGACGGCGGTGGTCCCGAGCCCGACGAGCGCCCAGGGACCCAGCCCCACGCGGCTGAAGGCATCGAGGGGGCGAGCACGGTGCAGACGACGATGGCGAACGCCCCGAATCCCCAGCCAGCTCGCAGGACATTACGGACACGATGGGGCCCACGGGTCTTCGCAGGCCCTGAACCTGGCGAACGGCATGATCGGCCCGCGGCGGTTCCTGTCGCTGGTGGCGTCGGCTGCGCCGCGCATTGGGCGAATATGAGCATCGTCGGGGTGCTGCTGCCGGTCACTGCCGGGGTAGGGTTCTGGCAGCAAGCGGAGGCGGCGGATGCAGCGGCGCCGCGCAAGAGCCACTGGCGCTGCGCGCCCGGGCGTGCCGGGAGGGGGCCTTGTCGGAGATCGGAGCAGCTGGCCCGGTGCCCGCCGACGTGTTCCGGGTCGGTCTCGGGGATATGGCGCCGGCGGATGTGGTGCTGCCGGACGGGATCACCCGCGGGTTGATCAAGCGCCTCCGACCCGGTGCCCATGAAGCCGGGACGGCCCGATAGGCGAGGGAGCAGACCATGACTGATGACCGGTCATCTCGGCGGGCCGTACAGGTGTGCCGGGAGGCGGGAAGGTGAGCCCGGCCGGTGACCTGACGCGGCTGCCGGACCTGGCGCATGGCATGCCGGAGGCGGGGCCGGTGCGGACCCGGCGCCCGGTGTACCTGGATCTGCTGCCCCCATGCAATGCGGGCTGCCCCGCCGGGGAGAATATCCAGGCGTGGCTGGCCGCGATCGACGCGGGTGAGCCCGAACGGGCCTGGCGGCAGCTGACTGCCGACAATCCGATGCCGGCGATCCACGGCCGGGTGTGCTATCACCCGTGCGAGAGCGTATGTAACCGGGCCGAGCTGGACAGCGCGGTCTCAATCCACGCCGTCGAGCGGTTCCTCGGCGACCTGGCGATCGAGCGGCGCTGGCAGTTCGATCGCCCGGCTGAGCGGAGCGGCCACCGCGTCCTGGTCGTGGGCGGCGGGCCGAGCGGCCTGTCGGCCGCGTATCACCTTGCCCGCCTCGGCCATGATGTCGAGGTCCGTGACGCCGGAGCAGAGGCGGGCGGGATGATGCGGTACGGCATCCCGGCCTACCGGCTGCCGCGCGACGTGCTGGACGGCGAGCTGGCCAGGCTGGAACCGCTCGGGGTGCGCATCACGTGCGGGCACCGGGTCACCGACCTGGCCGCTGAGCAGGCAGAGGGCCGGTTCGACGCGGTGTTCGTCGCGGTCGGCGCGCACCTGTCCAGGCACGTGGATATCCCGGCACGTGACGCCAGCCGGATCATCGACGCGGTGCCGTTCCTGCGCGAAGTCGCCTCCGGCGCCCGGCCGCTGGTTGGCCGCCGGGTCGCCGTCTACGGCGGCGGGAACACCGCGATGGATGCGGCGCGTACGGCCCGCCGGCTGGGCGCGGATGACACGATGATCGTGTACCGGCGCACCAGGGAGCGCATGCCCGCGCATGAGGAAGAGGCAGCCGAGGCCGAGCGCGAGGGCGTTCGGATCAACTGGCTGCACACGATTACCGCGTTCGACGGGCCGGAACTGACCGTTGAAGTGATGGAGCTCGACGAGGCGGGCCGTCCGCACCCGACCGGGAGGCTGGAGACGCTGGCCGCGGACACGCTGATCCTGGCGGTCGGCCAGGACGCTGACACCGGCTTCCTCCGCCAGTTGCCCGGCGTGGAGTTCAAGCCCGACGGCACGGTCGTGGTGTCGGCGTCGATGATGACCGGCAGCCCAGGGGTGTTCGCCGGCGGTGACATGGTGCCGGCCGAGCGGACCGTGACCGTGGGGGTCGGGCATGGCAAGAAAGCGGCCCGGTTCATCGACGGATGGTTGCGCGGCCAGGAGTCCACGCCGGCGGCCAAGCACCAGCTCGCCGGGTTCGGCCTGCTGCACCTGTGGTACTTCGCCGATGCGGCGCAGCCCGGTCAGCCTGAGCGTGACCCCGGCCAGCGGGTTGCTGACTTTACCGAGGTGACCGGCGGGCTCACCGCTGCGCAGGCCGGCTATGAGGCCGGGCGGTGCCTGTCGTGCGGCAACTGCTTTGAGTGCGACGGCTGCCTGGGCGCATGCCCGGAGGACGCGGTGATCAAGCTCGGCCCGGGGAACCGCTACCGGTTCGACTACGACCGGTGCACCGGCTGCGGGATCTGCTACGAGCAGTGCCCGGTGCATGCGATCGAGATGACGGACGAGCCCCGATGACCAGGGTGACGGTTGACGGGAACGAGGCGGCCGTCTCGGCTGCCTACCGGCTGAATGAAGCGTGCTGTATTTATCCGATCACCCCGTCCTCGCCGATGGCCGAGCTGGCCGACTCATGGTCAGCGCAGGGCCGCCCGAACGTGTGGGGGAGCGTGCCCGCGGTGATCGAGATGCAAAGCGAGGGAGGTGCCGCGGGCGCGCTGCACGGCGCGCTGCAAGGCGGGGCACTGGCCACGACCTTCACTGCCTCGCAGGGCCTGCTGCTGATGATCCCGAACATGTACAAGATTGCCGGGGAGCTGACGCCGGCGGTATTTCACGTCGCATCCAGGTCACTGGCAACGCAGGGCTTGTCTATCTTCGGTGACCATTCTGATGTCATGGCTACGCGGCCGGCCGGCTTCGCCTTGCTGGCGTCAGCGACCGTGCAGGAGGCGCATGACCTTGCCGCAGTCGCGCAGGCCGCGACACTCACGAGCCGCGTGCCGTTCGTGCATTTCTTCGACGGGTTCCGTACCTCACACGAGCTCAACACCATCGAGCTGCTATCCGACGACGACCTGCGTGCCCTGGTACCCGAGGACCTGATCCGGGCACACCGGGCCAGGGCGCTGTCGCCGGAGCACCCGTTCATCCGCGGCACCGCGCAAAACCCCGACACCTACTTCCAGGCCCGCGAGACGGTCAACTCGTTCTACTCGGCCGTGCCAGCGGCCGTCGCCGCCGCCATGGACATGCTCGCCGGACGGACCGGCAGGCCGTACGGCCTGGTGAGCTACGCCGGTCACCCGGAAGCCGACCGGGTGATCGTGGCGATGGGCTCGGGGTCGCAGACTGCCGCGCAGACCGCGCGCTTCCTGGCCGGCCATGGAGACCGGGTCGGTGTCCTGCGGGTCCGGCTCTATCGCCCGTTCCCGGCCGGACAGTTCCTGGCGGCACTGCCGCCGACGGCAGCGCGGATCGCGGTGCTGGACCGGACCAAGGAACCGGGGTCGCTCGGCGAGCCGCTGTTCATGGACGTGCTCGCCGTTCTGGCCGAAGCACATGCCGCGGGGTCACTCACGGCGATGCCCTTGGTGACAGGTGGCCGGTACGGGCTGTCATCCAAGGAGTTCACGCCCGGCATGGCGGCTGGCGTGTTCGCCGAGCTGGCGCGCGACAAGCCAAGGCCGCGGTTCACCGTCGGCATCACCGACGACATCACGGGAACGAGCCTGCCCTACGACTCCCTGCTCGACATCGAGCCGGCGAGCACAGTCCGAGCCGTGTTCTTCGGTCTCGGCTCCGATGGCACGGTCGGTGCGAACAAGAACACCATCAAGATCCTCGGTGCCGATGCGGGACGGCATGCGCAGGGCTATTTCGTCTACGACTCGCGCAAGTCGGGCTCCCAGACCGTGTCTCACCTGCGGTTCGGGCCTGACCCGATCGAGGCGCCCTACTTGGTAGCTCAGGCCAGCTTCGTCGGGGTGCACCAAGAGCGGCTGATCGAGCGCACCGAGGTGCTTGGCCGGGCCGCGCCCGGCGCGACCGTGCTGCTCAACACTGCCCGCCCGGCCGAACATGTGTGGGACTGGCTGCCGCGGGAGGCGCAGGAGCAGATCCTGCACAAGCAGCTCGTGCTGTTCGCGGTCGATGCCACCGCGGTGGCAAGGGATGCCGGCCTGGGCGGCCGCATCAACACGGTGCTGCAAACGTGCTTCTTCGCGATCGCCGGTGTGCTGCCGCAGGATGAGGCTATCGCGGCGATCAAGGACTCGATCGCCAGGACCTACGCGCGGCGCGGCGCGGATGTGGTCGCCCGGAACCATGCGGCGGTGGACGCCGCGCTGGCCGGGCTGCACCGGGTGGAGGTGCCGGGCCGGGTCACCGCCACTCGGGGGGTACCCGCTGCGGTGCCGGACAGCGCGCCGGACTTCGTCCGCACCGTGACCGCCGCGATGCTCGCCGGGCATGGCGATGACCTGCCGGTCAGCGCGCTGCCCGCGGACGGCACCTACCCGAGCGGCACTACCAGGTACGAGAAGCGCAATATCTCCGATGAGGTCGCCTCGTGGGATCCCGATCTGTGTATCCAGTGCGGGAACTGCAGTTTCGTCTGCCCGCACAGCGTGATCAGGTCGAAGTTCTACGACGCCGCCGCGCTGGCCGGCGCGCCGGACGGGTTCGCGTCCGCGCCGCTGACCGCGCGCGGCCTGCCGGAGTCGAAGTACACGCTGCAGGTGTACGTGGAGGACTGCACGGGCTGCGGGTTGTGCGTCGAGGCATGCCCGGTCAGTGCGCCCGGCGACCCGCGGCGGCATGCGATCAACCTGACCGCGCGCGAGCCGCTGCTCGCCGTGCAGCGGGACTCGATCGCGTTCTTTGAGGCACTGGCGGTCAATGACCGGCCGCGGGTGGACTTCGGCACCGTCCGCGGCGCCCAGTTCCTTCAGCCGCTGTTCGAGTTCTCCGGCGCCTGCGCTGGCTGCGGCGAGACCCCGTACCTGAAGCTGCTGTCCCAGCTGTTCGGCGACCGGCTCATGGTCGCCAACGCGACCGGATGCTCGTCCATCTACGGCGGCAACCTGCCCACCACCCCGTGGACCACCGACGCCGCCGGCCGCGGCCCAGCCTGGTCGAACTCGCTGTTCGAGGATAACGCCGAGTTCGGGCTCGGCTTCCGCATCACCGCCGACCTGCACCTGCGGCTCGCCCGCGGGCGGCTCGCCGAGCTGGCCGACCGGGTCGGCCCCGACCTGGTGGCGGAGATACTATCCGCGCCGCAGCGGACGGAGTCGGAGTTCGCCGCCCAGCGCGGGCGGGTCGCTACGCTGATGGGCCGGCTGGATCAGCTCGATGCCGCAGACCCGGTGGTCGCCGACTTGCGCAGCGTGCTTGATCACCTGGTGCGCCGCAGCGTCTGGCTGGTCGGCGGCGACGGCTGGGCCTATGACATCGGCGCCGGCGGCCTCGATCATGTGCTGGCCAGCGGGCGGGACGTGAACGTGCTGGTGCTGGACACCGAGGTGTACTCCAACACTGGCGGGCAGGCGTCGAAGGCCACTCCGCTGGGCGCGGTCGCCAAGTTCGCTGCGGCCGGCAAGAAGGTGCCGAAGAAGGACCTGGCGCTGCAGGCCATCGCCTACGGCAACGTGTACGTGGCGCGGGTGGCGATGGGCGCCGACCCGCAGCAGACACTACGGGCGATGCGCGAGGCCGAGGCTTACGACGGACCGTCGCTGGTAATCGCCTACAGCCACTGCATCGCGCACGGCATCGAGAAAGACGGCGTCACCCTGCGCAACGGGATGGACCAGCAGTACCGTGCCGTCGCCAGTGGCTACTGGCCGCTGATGCGCTATGACCCGGTGCTGCGCGCCGCCGGCGAGAACCCGTTCCTGCTCGACTCCCCCCGGCCGCGCATCCCGCTGGCCGCCTACACCGGGCAGGAACTCCGCTACCGCATCCTGGCCCGCACTGACCCGGCCGAAGCCGAGCGCCTCGCCGGCCTGGCCCAGCACGAGGTCAGGCAGCGCTGGGCAACCTACGAGGAGATGGCCGCCCGCGGACCCGAGCGGTTCCCGGCTGGCGCGGGCGGGAGCAGTTGATGGACTTGACCACCAGCTACCTGAACCTGACCCTGCGTAACCCGCTGGTCGCCTCCGCCGGCCCGATCGCCGGCACCGTGGCTGGCGTACGGCGGCTTGCCGACTCCGGCGTCGCAGCCGTGGTGCTGCCCTCGCTGTTCGAAGAGCAGATCGCCGCCGAGGAAGAGCGAGACGTCAGGCTAGGCGAGGCCGGCAGCGATAGCTTCGCCGAGGCGCTCAGCTACCTGCCCGCGCTCGATGATCACGCCGGACTGCGCCAGTACCTCAGCCTGGTCGAGCGGGCTGCGGCCGCCGTGGACGTGCCGGTCATCGCCAGCCTCAACGGCGCGAGTCCCGGCGGCTGGACCACGCACGCGGCCGCGCTCGCAAGCGCCGGGGCAGCCGCGATCGAGCTGAACATCTACTACCTGCCCGGCGACGCGCTTGCCTCGGGCCGCGAAGTCGAGCAGCGTCACCTCGATATCCTCGCCGCGGTCAGATCTGCGGTGACCATCCCGGTGGCGGCCAAACTCGGCCCGTACTTCAGCTCTGCCGGCGAGATCGCCGTCCGGCTGGATCAGGCCGGAGCTGACGGCCTCGTCCTGTTCAACCGGTTCATGCAGGCCGGCATCGACCCCGAGGCCCTCACCGTCTCCAGTCGCATCCAGCTGTCCAGCCCCTTCGAGGCAGGCCTCCCGCGATCCTGGATCGCCCGGCTGCGCGGCCAGGTCCGGGCGTCGCTGGCCGCCAGCACGGGAGTCGAGGACGCCGCCGATGTCGCCGCCTACCTGCTGGCCGGCGCCGACGTGGTGATGACCACCTCGTCCTTGCTGCGTCACGGTCCCGGTCACGCCGAGGTACTGCTCGACGGGCTGACCGGCTGGCTGCAGCGCAAGGGCTTCACCGCCGTCAGCCAGGCGCGGGGCCTGCTCGCCGCGTCCGCGGCAGGCAGCGCGCCCGGTTACGGGCGAGCCGGCTACCTGCAGGCCATCCAGGACGCCACCAGCGCCTACGGCCCGTAGTAACGAACATCGGGTTGACGACGCGGATGAAGCTGCGCAGCCCGGACAAGCTGTTGCCTGCCGGGTCCATCGCCGCGCTGAGGAACCGGCCAGTGGCCAGTCGTCGGACGGTTCTCAGGCGCGGCCCCGGCAGCGCGGACACGACGACCGGGTCGGGCTCGGCGATGCTCCAGTGCATGCCGGGTTACGCTTTTGCACTAGCGAGAATGCCACCGTTGCCTAGGGGGAGCCGCTTGCTGATCTGTCTGGAAGAGCTTGCCACCCCCCGCTCTTGACGTCGGCAGGCATACCCTTAGGATGGAGGTATCCTGCCGACGGTATACAATCTTTGCGAGCGGGCCCGTCCAGTCCGGCTCCATGGCTGAGCGCCGTCGGAATCGCCCGACGCAGAGGAGACAGCATGTCCGATGAGACGTCTGTCGGCGCTGTTGACGTCACCTATCGAGGGATCTTCCAGAAGAACCTCGCTGGCGTCATCACCAAGGAGCTGGTGAAAGCAGCCCGGCGCGAGGACAAGGTCGGCGGCACCGTTCAGCGCTACGGGGACTCGCCCGAGCGCAACGGGATCCCCGCGAAGCAGTTCGCGGTGATCGCCGACGACATGGACTCGCTCCGGGTCGAAATGACAAAGTACGAGCCGGAGAACGTAGTGGTGGTCTGCGTGATGGACGACACGCTGACCAAGGGCGTGGAATCCTGGGCCTGGTACGGGGTCCGCCCGATCAACCTGAACCTGGCGCCTGGCGGCACGTTGCTGGTGATCTCCCGGCGCTCGCCCGAGGAATTGCTGCACTGGATTCCCCGTCGCACCTACGACTGGAATCTAGCGATCCTGCCCGGCGAGCCGTCGTTCGGCGGCCTGTGGGTTTATAACGATGACGGTACCGACTACCGCACCATGGGAGCGGTGGCCAGGGTCACCGGCGGGCTGGTCTCGCTCGATAGCCTGATCGCCGAGGCCGGCTCCGGCAAGGACGGGGACCTGCGCGCGGCGCAATTGCGCGAGGGCTACGAGTCGGTCACGATGCATCCCGTCGGGGCGGGCGTGGGCGCGGAGGACACCTACGTGCCGGTCGAGATGCCGGGCTGGACCCAGATGCGCGAGGGCCTGGTCGTCCCGGCCGTCGAGGTCGGCAAGAACAACACTCTGTTCATGAAGTACACCACCCGCACGACCCGGCCGCTGGTCAAATTCGACGCCTGCGTGAAGTGCCAGATCTGCTACACCGTCTGCCCGGACGAGTGCTTCATCCCGACGCCCGAGGGCCACTACGACATCAACTACCAGCACTGCTGCGGATGTGGCATCTGCGCCCAGTCCTGCCCCGTTTCCGGATGCATAGAGATGGTGGACGAGACGGTTTTTGAATCGAACGAGCCGCTGCACAGCGTGTTCGAAAGCGACCCTGCCGCCTATGAAGAGTTGCGGGCCGAAAAGGTCGCCCAGGCAGGCGGCGCCAACCCCCACTACGGGATCTACTGAGGCCGGCGCGAGGAGGCTGCCATGACAACAACGCAGGAGACTGCCCCCGCGCCCGAGCGCGAAGAGATCATCACCGGCTGCGACGCGGTCGCGCAGGCGCTCCGTCTGCTGGACGTCGACGTGCTGGCCGGCTACCCGATCCGGCCGTACGACAGTGTGATGACGGCGGTCAGCAAGATGATCGCCAACGGCCAGATGGACGCCGAGTTCATCGTGGCCGAGTCCGAGCACTCCCAGTTCGAGATCGGCAAGCATGCCTCACTGGTGGGCGCCCGCGCGTTCATCGGCTCCTCGGGGGTCGGCTGGATGTACGGCATGGAGGCGCTGGTGGTCACCGCCTCCTTGCGCCTGCCCGTCGTCGCACTGGTGGGCAACCGGGCGCTGGACGACCCGGGCGCGTTCGGCGTGGAGCACAACGACGCGATGATGGTCCGTGACACCGGGTGGCTGCTGTACTGGGTGGAGAGCGCCCAGGAGGCGCTGGACACCACGCTGATCGCCTACCGGGTGGCTGAGGACAAGCGGGTCATGCTGCCGTGCGCGCTGTCCATGGACGGTGCGTTCCTCACCCACAGCCAGCACATGGTGCGAGTGCCCGGCGAGGACACTGTCGGCGAGTTCGTGCCTCCTTATGACCTGGGCGACCGGCGCTTCCACCCGGACAACCCGGTGTCCATCGCACCGCAGTTCAACGAGGACTGGGTGATGGAGGCTCGGCGCCAGGCCGACGCCGGGATGCGCCGCGCCCGGGCGGTCATCACCGAAGCCACTGCGGACTTCCACCGGATATTCGGCCGGGGGCCCGCCGACCCGTTCGTGGACACCTACCGGATGGAGGACGCGGAATACGCGCTCATCGGCATGGGGACGGTCGGCATGGTCGGCAAAGTCGCCGTGGACCGGATGCGCGCGGCCGGCAAGAAAGTGGGCTTCGTCCGCGTGAAGTGGTTCCGGCCCTTCCCCCAGCCCGAGTTGCGCGCACTGCTGCGCGGCGTCAAGGGCGTGGGTGTCGTGGACCGGGACTACTCCTTCGGATCGAACTCCTACGGCGGCGTTCTCTACACCGAGATCGCCGCGGCGCTGTACCCGGAGGCCCGCAGGCCCGTGCTCGTCCCGTTTATCGCGGGCCTGGGCGGGCGCGAGGTGTCCGTGGACAACTTGCTCCAGATGGAGGAGACCGTCGAGCGGGCGACTGCCGACGGCGTGGCCGATCTCACCTGCCAGTGGATCGGCGTGCGCGGGCCCGATGAGGACCCGCGCGACGAGGCTGCTACCGCAGAAGGGGGTGCGCGCTGATGGCCGCACAGGAACTGGTCATCCCCGACCTGGAGATCAACCGCCGGCTCACCATCCTGCCGATGCAGGAGTACTACACCTCCGGTCACCGCACCTGCCAGGGTTGCGAGAGCGCGCTGGTGATGCGCTACATGGCAAAGGTGGCGGGTCCGCGGACCCTGGTGACCGGCACCACCGGCTGCATGTACGTGGCCAACACCAGCTATAACTCCACGCCGTGGGCACTGCCGTGGGCGCACACGCAACTCGGCTCCGCCGGCTCCTCGGCGATCGGCACTGCCGCGGCACTCAAGGTGCTGATGCGCAAGGGCAGGATCGCCGAGGAGAAGATCAATGTCATCGCGTTCTGCAGCGACGGCGGCGGCGGCGACATGGGCCTGGCCACCCTCTCGGCGGCTCTCCAGGACACCCGCTACAACCTGCTGATCCTGCTGTATGACAACGAGTCCTACGCCAATACCGACATCCAGGCGTCCGGGATGACACCGTGGGGCGCGGTCACCTCGTTCACGCCCTCGGGCAGCGAGCAGCGCATCACCCAGCACCGTTGGAAGAAGAACGTGCCGGCGCTGCTCATGGCCGGCCACCCGACCGGCCGGTACTTCGCGAATGCTTCCTCTGGATTCGGCATGGACCTGATGGACAAGGTTCGCACCGCCCTGGACGTCGGCGGGCCTACCTTCGTCCAGACACACGACCCCTGCCCGAAGGGCTGGGACTTCGACCCGCGGATGTCGCATGAGCTGGCGATCCTCGCGGTGGAATGCGGCATCACCGTGCTGTGGGACTGTCTGGAGGGCGAGCTTCGCTACCAGGGTCTGACCAAGCAGCAGGTGGAAGGCAAGGTGCGGCGCAAGCCGGTCGCCGACTACCTGCGGCGGCAGGGACGCTTTGCGCACTTCGTCGACGAGGACATCGACTTCTTCCAGTCCCGGATCGACGAGATGTGGGAGGACTGGATCCTGCCCGGCGTCCTCCGGGTGAACCAGACCCCGTTCGGCCGGCTCCCGGTCGACGGCTCCTCGCCGGTGCACCCTTGGCATGCGGGCCAGGACGGCGCGTCCGGCAACGGAAACGGCAGCGGCGCCGCCGCTGCGCCGATCGCCGCTGTGGGAGGCAACCGTGGCTGAACTGCTGCCGGGCGCACCGGTCACCGATCTCGATGTGCTAGGCCCGGCGGAGACGCTGGCCGCGTACACCGCCCGGGGCGGGTACGAGGCGCTCCGCTCGGCTCGCTCTGCAGCCGCCGTCGACATCATCGCCGCGGTGCGCGACGCCGGGCTCACCGGGCGCGGCGGCGCCGGCTTCCCGGCCGCGGCGAAGTGGGAAGCCGCCCGCGCGCACCCGGGGCCGAGGTACCTGGTGGTGAACGGCGCCGAGGGCGAGCCGGGCTCCTACAAGGACCGCCACCTGCTGGCCAGGGCACCGCACCAGGTGCTGGAGGGGGCGCTCATCGCCGCCCGCGCGGTCGAAGCCGACGAGATCGTCGTCTACATCAACAGCGAGTTCGGGGCAGCGCACGACGCCCTGGCCGCAGCGATCGGGGCGCTGCGCGGTAGCGACCTGGCGGACGCACTGATCCCGGTGCGGCTGCTGCTGGAAAACCACGTCTACATCGCGGGCGAGGAGACCGCACTGCTCGCCGTCCTCATGGGCCGCCCGGCCTGGCCGTGGCCGAAGCCGCCGTACCCGACCGAGCGCGGGTACCGTGACCAGCCCACCGTGGTCAACAACGTGGAGACGCTCGCGCACATCCCGGTGATCCTTCGCCGGGGCGGAGACTGGTATCGCCAGCACCAGCCCACGCTGTTCTCGGTCAGCGGGGACGTGGCCCGGCCGGGGGTGTTCGAGCTGCCGCTCGGCCTCACGGTCGCCGAACTGCTCGAGCAGGCGGGCGGGCCGCTGCCGGGCGACCGGGTGGCGGCGGTGCTGCCCGGCGGGTACTCGCTGCCGTGGCTGCGCGCGGACCAACTGGACGTGGCGATGACCCCGGAGGCACTGCAGGCAGCCGGCACAGCTCTGGGCGCGTCGGTCATCGTGGTCGGCGAGCAGCAGGGACTCGGGCTCGCGGCGGCACGGATCGCCGCTTTCTTTGCCCGGGAGACCTGCCAGACCTGCCCCATCTGTGTCACCGGCACGGCTCGCCTGGCCCAGCTGCTCCGGCCTGCGGTTGGCCAGCCGCTGGCGCCCGCAGAGGTCGCGGAGGTGACGGAGATGGCGGCCGAGCACCGTCACAAGGGCATCTGCACCCTGCTAGACACCGCCGCCAGCATGGCGATGACCAGCGCACCGGACCTGACGGGGAGCCCGCAGGCTGGCGGGGAGCAGTTGGCCGCCCCGGTGGGCTGAGGGCACCGGAGCGGGGGTGCGGGCCGGCGTCTGTCAGCCCGCACCCCAACCCCGCGCCTAGCTCCAGCGGCCGCCCCGCCGCCGTCCCCCGGTCGATGCGGCGCGGGGGCGAATTGGCATGCCGGTGCGCGGGCGCGGCCGGGTGCGGGT
>JAJYUU010000271.1 GCA_021792405.1 Actinomycetes bacterium | reverse complement strand
TCCGGCACCTCGGTGCCTTCTTCACGCACTCCTAGCCAGACTTCGCCGCCCGGCTGATGCCGCAGGCAGTCCTCGTGCCAGACCACCGGGATGCCGAGCCTGCTGCCGTGCATGGTCACCGACTAACTCCTCCCATGGCATGCTCGCTGTGTGAGCCAACCAGATGGGCACCGCCCGCGAGCTCGTGAGCTGGGCATCAGGATAGGGGTCATGCCGCCTGGCCCGACCGCGTCGATCGCGGACGTTCCGGGAACGGGCGTGGGACATGCCACGGTCTGGCGGGACGAGCCGCCGCCGCCGGAAGGCCGCGGCATAGCCAGGACCGGCGTGACGGTCATCGATCCTGGCGGCAACATGTTTGCCAGCCCGGTGCCGGCCGGCGGCGCAGTGCTGAACGGGGCAGGCGAGTGCACGGGGTTCCTGACCATGGCCGAGTGGGGCCTGGCCGAGACACCGGTGTTCCTCACCTCGACGATGCAGGTCGGCCGTGTCTACGACGCCGCCTGCGAGCTGCTGCTGGCCGACAATCCGGAGATCGGCGACGACGTGATCATCCCCATCGTGGCTGAGTGCGACGACAGCTTCCTGTCCGACGCCCGCCGGATGCAGGTCACCACCGCTGATGTCGCGGTCGCGCTGGAGCGGGCCAGGACTGCGGCGCGCGACCGGGCGGCGCCTGCGGAAGGTGCCGTTGGGGCGGGAACGGGGATGTCCTGCCTCGGCTTCAAGGGAGGTATCGGCACATCCTCGCGACTGGTTCCGTCCGGTCACACGGTGGGTGTCCTGGTGCTGACGAACTTCGGGGACCGCGAGCGGCTGACGATCGACGGCGTGCCGGCGGGCCGCCTCTTGCCGCCGGGCCGCCTGTTGCCGGCGGGCCGCCTCTTGCCGCCGGGCCCGGGAGCAGAACGCAGCCGGCCGCCCGCTGGGTCGTGCATCACGGTCGTCGTCACCGACGCGCCACTTGACTCGGCCGGATGCACCCGGCTCGCCCGGCGGGCCGGCCTCGGTCTCGCCAGGACCGGGTCCACCGCCCACCACGGCAGTGGGGAGATCTTCCTGGCGATGGCGACCGGGCTGCGCGCGCCCAGGGGCGCACCGGCGGCTTCGACTGGCTCCAGGATCGCGGGGCGGGACCTGGACCCGTTCTTCGATGCGGCTGTCGAGGCGACCGAAGAGGCCGTGCTCAACAGCTTGCTGACCGCGCCGACGGTGACCGGCAGGGACGGGAACACCTCGCCGGGCCTCGATGCCGGTCAGGTGCGCGACCTGCTCGTCGCGGCTGGCCGGATACCAGGAGGCTGAGTTGGACGACCGATCTGTTCCGCCGCAGGCACCGCGAGTTCCGGCAATCCGGGAACTGCACGGCGTCCGGGACGTCGATGAATACGCCTGGATGCGGCATGACCCGGCCGGGCTGGCCGAGTACCTGGCCAGCGAGCGCGGTTACTACGACGCGCAGGTAGCGGACCAGCTAACGCTGGTCAATGAGCTCTACCACGAGGCAACTGGCCGGACGCCCACCGTGGCAGACGACTCGGCTCGCTGGACCCTTCGCGGCTTCAGCTACTGGCACCGGACCCCGTCGGGCGCCGAGAACCGGCAGCTCATCCGCGCGCCGCGAGCCGAGCAAGGCAGCGAGCAACTGCTCATCGACGAGAACGCCCTGGCCGCCGACTCCGGTTATGTCGACGTGGGCGTAGCCGAGCCGAGCCCGGATGACCGGCTGCTTGCCTGGTCGGCGGACACCTCGGGCGCCGAGATCTATCGGCTCAGGTTCACCGAGATCGACACCGGCCGGGTCCTGCCCGACCTGATCGAGCGCAGCTACCCCGGCGGCGCCTGGGCAGCTGACTCAGCGCACTTCTTCTATCTGGTGCCCGACGCACTCAACCGGCCTTACCAGGTCTGGCGCCACGAGGTCGGAACCCCGGCCGAGGCCGACACGCTGGTCCACGAGGAGACCGACCAGCGGTTCGACCTCACCCTCGAGGCCTCGCGGAGCGGTGAGCTGATCGTCATCACGGCGGCCTCCAGGGACACCACGGAGGTCTGGCTGATCCCGGCTAGCCGACCGCTGAGCATGCCGGTCGTCGTCGAGCCCCGGCAGCGTGGCATCGAGTACCAGGTCGACCACGCAGCCGATCCGGCCGGCGGCGAGGGGGAACTGTGGATCGTCACCGACTCCGGGGCGACCGAGTTCACTCTGATGCGCGCGCCGGTCACCGCGCCGGGCAAGGCCAGCTGGACCCCGGTCGGCTGCCCGGCGACGGCGCCCGCCCGAGCCGATACCCGGCTGCTGCGGTGCGATGTGCTCGATGGCCATCTGCTGCTGACCCTGCGGCGCGACGGCTCGCCGCTGCTGGCCATCACCGGCTTTGACAGCGATCGCCAGCAGTGGCGCGACGTCATCGAGATCCGCCCGGCGATGACCGCAGGCATGATCGCGGTGCAGCACGCGGCCGATTACCGGGCCGGCTCGGTAGTGATCGTGGAGCAGTCGCTGATCGAGCCGCCGGTCTGGTCAGACCTGGACCTGACGACCGGCCAGCGCCGGGAACTGAAGCGGGCGAAGGTGCCGGGCTACGACGCCGCGCGTTACCGTACCGAGCGGATCAGTGCGCGGGCGGCTGACGGCACGCAGGTGCCCGTTACCCTCGCCTATCGGCATGGGACGCCGCTGGACGGGACGGCCGCGTGCCTGCTCTACGGATATGGCGCCTACGAGGCGTGCATCGACCCCGAGTTCGACGTCAGCATGGTGTCGGTACTGGACCGGGGAGTGGTGTACGCGATCGCGCATGTGCGGGGCGGCGGCGAGAACGGCCGGGAATGGTGGCAGCAGGGCCGGTTGCGGGCCAAGCCGACGACGTTCAGCGACTTCATCTCGACTGCGGACTGGCTGGCGGGTGATGCGCCAGGCTCGGCGCCGCTGGTCGACGGCAGCCGGATAGTGTCTCGCGGGTTGTCCGCCGGCGGCCTGCTGCAAGGCGCGGTGTACTCGCGTGCGCCCGGCCGCTGGCGTGCCGTGGTGGCAGAAGTCCCGTTCGTGGACTGCGTCACTACCATGCTCGACCCGGATATCCCGCTGACCATCAACGAGTGGGACGAGTGGGGCGACCCTCGGGATCCCGGCGACTTCGCTTGCCTGCGGTCCTACTCGCCGTATGAGAACCCGCCGGCCGGGCCGCGGCCTGACTTGCTCGTTACCGGCGCGGTACACGACCCGCGGGTGCTGGTGCACGAGCCGGCCAAGTGGGTGGCGCGGTTGCGGCAGACCGACACCGCCGGAAGCCGCGTGCTGTTCCGCGTCGAGCTTGGCGCGGGTGCGCACACCGGCCCGTCCGGTCGGTTCGGGCACCTGCGCTACGAGGCCGAGGTCTATGCGTTCATCCTCAGTGCGATGGGGATCGGCGGATCGGGCAGGTAATCGAGCGGCAGCGGCATCGAGCGGCCATCGAGCGGCCATCGAGCGGCGTCGAGGGCATCGAGCGGCGTCAAGGGGCATCAAGGGGGCGTTGAGCGCGCGAGCAGAGGCCGGCTAGCAGCACGTCGTTCGCCTCGGCGCGGGGCCACGGCGTAAGCGCGCTGCAGGTCCTGCGTGGTGGTGGCGCGGCGTGGTGGTGGCGCGGCGTGGTGGCGGGGCGTCGTCGGCGAGCCGGGCTGACTGTCGTAGGCGGCTGATAGTGTCCGAACTGATGTTTGAAAAAATGGTATTGACGCGGGACAGGCTCGCATCTGCTGACGAAGCGGTGGGCGCGCTGGCTGACGTCATCGGCAGCCTGCAGACGGCCGGCGCCGGTGAGGTCGCCGCGGTCATGGGGCGGCTGACCAC
>JAJYUU010000119.1 GCA_021792405.1 Actinomycetes bacterium | reverse complement strand
GCAGTTCACCGGCGGCAAGCACGCGCAGGCCGGTACGCAGGGCGCGCTCGCTGGCGGCGCCGCCCGTCCGGTCCACCGGGATCTGCCCGAGCCCGCTGAAGAACACCTTGCTCAGCAGGCCCTTGAGACCACTACCCGTGAAATATTCTGATTTAGCTAGGAACGTAACTTTGCGCGGCAGCGGCAGCGGCGCGAAGAAGTGATCAGAGAACGAGAGGTGGTTGCTGGCCAGGATGGCCGGACCAGTGCGCGGCACGTTCTCGGTTCCTTCCGCCCAGGGCCGGAAGATCACCCGCAGGAACGGGCCGATAATCGCCTTCACCACCCAGTAGAACACGCCCATATGTTCCCACGTCGCGCTCGATCCGGCGAGAACGAGAATCCCGGCGCCCGGTCCACGACGCGCGGTGCCTAACCGAGTGCGGCCGCTGAGCCCGGCATGCGACGATTCGAGAGGAAGCCCGCAGGGCCGGCTGCTTCCGGAGAGGATCGAGTACATGCCAGTAATGCCAGGTGCGGAGGCCTACGCTCACGATGGCGGGCGGACCGGCGTTCTGCTCTGTCACGGATTCACCGGCAGCCCGCAGTCACTGCGACCATGGGCCGAGTATCTAGCCCATGCCGGGCTCACCGTCTCGCTGCCCAGACTGCCCGGCCACGGCACCACCTGGCAGGAGATGGCCAAGACCCGGTGGGAGGATTGGTTCGCCGAGGTGGTGCGGGCTTTTGACGAGATGCAGGCCCGCTGTGACGAGATCTTCCTGATGGGACTGTCGATGGGGGCGTGCCTGGCACTGCGGCTCGCCGAGCGCAGCGAGTGTGCGGTGCGCGGCCTGGTCCTGGTCAATCCGTCGCTGACAGCGGACAACAAGCTGCTGTTCGCGCTCGCGCCGGTGCTGAAAGTGCTGGTGCGGTCCGTCAAGGGCATTGCCAGCGATATCAAGAACCCGGATGCCCGGGAGGCGGGATACGACCGGACCCCGACCAAGGCGGCAGCGACTCTGCCCGGCCTGTGGAAATCCACTCAGCAGCATCTGGCTGGGGTAACCCAGCCTGTGCTGGTCTACCACAGCACTGTCGACCACGTGGTGGGGCCGGCCAGCATCAAGCTGCTGGCTGGTGCGCTCCGGCCAGGGCAGCTCGAGGTGCGGGAGCTAGCCGACAGCTATCACGTCGCCACCCTGGATAACGACGCGGAGGCAATATTTGCCGGCAGCCTGGAGTTCGTCCGGATACATAGCCAGGCGAGCCGGGAATCAACAGGTGGCGCTAGCAGGGAACCAACAGGCAGGGAATGACGACGGATGAGCGGACCCGGGGATATCGGCGGCGGGGTCAGCGGCGAAGAGGCGGCCTGGCGTGACCTGATCGCGCGGTTCGACAGCCAACTGGACCTGGAAGAGGCTCAGCATCCCTGGCCGTCGAGCGAGGACGTGCCGGGACCGGCCCACGGCGCGGCCGACGCCGCAGATTCCGTCCCGGCCGAGAGCACCGATCCGCAGGCCGTCCGCGATCGCGCCGACCTGACGTCGGATGCCAGCTTCCCCGCCGATCGCGGCAGGGTCATCCGGCAAGCTACTGACCCGCGCAACTACTCACCGCCGGAGGAAGAGGACGAGCCGTACGTGCCCGTACCGCTACCCGCGCCGGCCAAGCTTGACCCCATCGCCAAGGCCGCGTGGGCCGCGGTGATCGCCGGACCCGGCTATCTGCTCGTTGCCAGTCTCCTGATGAACATGACTGTCCCGCCATTTGCGGCGTTCATCGCCGTCGCTGCCTTCGTAGGCGGATTCGTGACCCTGATCGTCAAGCTCGGGGACCGGTCGCGACGCGACGACGATGACGACGGCGCCGTGCTCTGAAGGGACCGCTTGGCCAGCCCATGGCGGCTAGCCAAGCCGGGCCAGGTCAGCGGCACCGATCAGGCCGGCGTCCGGGCCTAGCTCGGCCAGCCGCACGTCAGCGAGCTTCCGGTGGGAACGGCCAGTGAGGCCATTCTCGTAAGCCGCCCGAGCCGGCTTCAGCAGCAGGTCGCCGGCCTCCGACACGCCGCCCCCGATGACGAAGCAGCCCGGATCAAGGATGGCCGCAAGGTCCGCAAGGCCAGCGCCGAGCCAGTTGCCGATGATTTCGAAGCACCGGATCGCGACCATGTCGCCCTCGCGTGCCGCCCTCGTCACCGCGGGCCCGTCGATGCCGTCCGGGCTTCCGCCGCCAATCTCCAGCAGTCGCGCTGCGGCCTCCGGCTCCCGGCGGGCGAAGTCGCGCGCTTCGGCCACGAGCGCGTTCCCGCTCGCGTACTGCTCCCAGCAACCGCGGTTGCCGCAGCCGCACAGGCGGCCGTCCGGCACGACCCGGTAGTGGCCAGGCTCACCTGCCGAGCCGAAGCGACCTCGGTACAGGTGGCCGTCGATCACGATGCCGGCCCCGATGCCGGTGCCTACCGTGATCATCACCACATGCTGCTGTCCGCGGGCCGCGCCTCGCCTCACTTCTGCCCAGGCCGCGGCGTTCGCATCGTTCTCGACCACGACGGGCCTGCCGATGCGCGCTTCGACCCGCTTTTTCACCGGCTCGTCTCGCCAGGCGAGATTAGGCGCGAACAGTACTGTCGAGCGCGCCTGATCCACGAAGCCGGCCGTGCCGATTCCGACCGCATCAACGTCGTGCCTGGCCTGCAATTCGTTGACGACGCCAGCGATCACCTCGACGGCGGTGTCGGCTCGGGCGGCAGGCGTGACCCGCTTCAGCTTCTCGACGATCCGCCCGGCTGGGTCGACGACACCCGCTGCGACCTTCGTGCCGCCGACGTCAACCCCGATCGTCAGGCCCATACCCCGGTCTTCCTGGCTGAGCGTCAGCGTCGGAGTCCCGGCCGGCCGCAGCCGGCCCGGTAGCCGCGCCCCACGGATCGGGCTTCTTGCCCGGCGCGGCCGTTCGCCGGGCGGCGGCCCCGCTGGCCGGCCCGGAATGCACGGGATCGCTGCCTGGCCGCTTAGCGGCAGACTCAACGCCACCAGGAAGCCCGACCAGTCCCGGCCGGGACCGCCGAGAATCTGATGTCCTGGCGTGCCGCTCACCGCTCGCCCCCGGTTCGTCCTGGTCGTCCGGCCCGGTGACGCGGTGCAGCCGGGCACCCGGCGATGGTGCTTTCTCACCAGCCTCGGCGTCGCTGGCCTCGGCGTCACTAGCGTCGGCGTCGCTGGCGTCGGCGTCGCTGGCCTCGGGATCCCGCCCAGACCCGCCGCCCGCGGACCCGGCGTGCTCGGCGGACCCGGCGTCATCCCCCGGCCCGCCCTGGTCGCCGGGACCGTCCTCACCCCCTGACCCTGGCCTGACGGCACCGGACCCGGTGCCTCCGGACCCGGTGCCTCCGGACCCGGTGCCCTTGGTCGCGCCGGTGCCGCTGGTCCTGGCTAGCAGCGAGTCGAGTACGCCGATTGCGTCGTGCACGGCAGAAGCCACGACATCACCGGCGCCGGTCAGCTGACCGCCGATGCCCGGTCCGGAGTCGCGCATGCGGCGGGCCGCCCGGCAGATCGGGCACCACTGGCACTCCGGCGACTCGCCGACCTCAGGCGGTATCTCGTTTGTCGCGGTGTCCCATACGTCGGAAGCTTCGCGACCGCCACCGAGAGTCCGGCGCACCTGCCCGCTGATCTCCCTGCGCATGTTCTTGGCACTCTGGCGGATAAACCAGCGCTGCAAGTCGCCGAATAGGTCGACGTTCTTGGCTTGCCGGTCCGCTCCCCGCCGATCCGCCTGGTCGTGCGGCCGGCCTGGCTGCTCAGTCATCGATGTCACCATTTCCTGATCGTCCCCGTATATTCCCCGCCATGTCGCACCACTCACCGTGACGGCGACGGTTTCGTGCCTTGAGGTGCTCAGTCAGCGCCCGCGGCGGTTACGGACTCGGCCCGGGACTTCAGGCCCTTCAGCGCCGTCTCGATGATCGTCCTCTCGGCTCGTCGCCTCAGCAGTCCGAGCGGGACTCTGGTCCCAACCGCTAGCTCGTAGGTGACCCGGGTGCCGCGCCCATCCTCGGTCAGGAGGTACCGGCCCGACATCTCGGTCACCATCGAGCCGGCTTCGGCCAGTCGCCACTGGACTGCCGCATCGCCGTCCCAGTCATAGCTCAGCACGTAGCTGTCCTTGATCACGCCCGCGTCCAGGCCGAACCGGACCCGCTCCGGGCGGCCGTCTGCTCCGGCGGCCAGTACCTCAGCCGACTGGATACCGGTCGCCCACTGCGGGTAGGCGCCGAAGTCGGCGATGACTCCCATCACAGCCGGCCGGCCCGCCGCCACCGTGATACTCGAGGATGTCCTGTCTGCCATGACTCGGAGCGTACCGCCAGAACCTGCTCGGACCCGACCGGGCAGCCCTGCCGCTAACCCCACTGCAGCACGTACGGCAGCCCCCTGGCCCGGAAGTGGCCGACGTTGATGCACTCGGTATCGCCGATGCGAACCCGGCTCTGCAGCGGCTGGTGCACATGCCCGAACAGCAGGTAACGCGGTCTGGTCCGGCCGATCGCCGCCAACAGCGCCTCGCTCCCCCGCTCCATCCGGCGGGCAACGGTGTCATAGAGCAGCTCAGGCACCGCGGGCGGGATGTGGGAGCACAGCACGTCGACCGCTCCGATTGCCGCCACCTTGGCGGCGAACACGTCGTCGTCGAGCTCGTTCGGCGTCCGGTAACTGGTCCGCAGGCCGCCGCCGACGAAGCCGAACGTCCAGCCGTCGAGTTCGACCCGCTCGCCGTCCAGGATGTGCTGGCCAGGCCGGACATGCTCAGGCCAGAACTTGGGCAGGTCTACGTTGCCGTAGGTCAGGTAGGCCGGGACCGGCATGGCCGAGAACAGCTCCGCGTACTGCCTGCAGACCGCCGCCTCAAGGTGCTCCCGCGGATCGCCGCCCAGCTTCGCCCACAGCGCACCAGACATCTGCCGGGCTTCGTCGAACCGGCCGTCCGTGCGCAGCTCGACCAGCCGCCGCGCTTGCTCCGCGCCGAAGAGATCGGGAAATATGCCTTGGCTGTGGTCCGCGTAGTCGATAAACAGCAGCAGGTCGCCCAGGCAGATCAGAGCATCGGCGCCAGATCCGGCTGTCCGCAGTGCATCGGTCCGGCCATGTACGTCGCTCACCACATGCACCCGCATGCACTTACAGTAGGCAAGTCCGGCGCCAGGGCCTAGCCGACCCGAAGGCGCCGTCGGCCGCCAGCGGGGGTAACGTCCACAACACTAAGATGGAAACGTGCTAGTGGAGGGTCAGTGCTTGAATTTGGTATCCCTGCCCTCATCGAGATCCCTGAGGACACCGGCCTGGCCGATGTGGTCTTCAGCAGGGCTGCCGCGGACGTCAATGACGTTGTGCTCCGCAGGCGCTCCGGCGGCGGACAGTGGCTGGATGTCACCGCCGGGCAGTTCCGTGCCGAGGTGTCCGGGCTAGCCAAAGCCCTGATAGCAGCGGGCATCGAGCCCGGTGACCGGGTAGCGCTGATGTCCGCGACGCGGTATGAGTGGACGCTCGCCGACTACGCGATCTGGGCTGCCGGGGCGGTGACCGTTCCGGTTTACGAGACGTCCTCAGCCGAGCAGGTGGAGTGGATCCTCGGCGACAGCGGCGCGAAGGCCGCCATTGCCGAGACGGACAAGCACGCCGGCATCATCTCCGGGCTGAAGGACCGGTTGCCCGACCTCGGCCAGCTGTGGCGGATCGGGGCCCTGGACGAACTCGTCGCCCCCGCCGCGAGCGTCACCGATGACCAGCTGCAGGAGCGCCGGACCAGCCGGCGCGCCAGCGACCTGGCCACCATCATCTACACCTCGGGCACGACCGGACGGCCCAAGGGCTGCGAGCTCACCCACCGGAACCTGCTATCCGCGGTCCGCAACGCCGTGCACGGGGCGCTGCCCGAGTTGTTCGAGACCACGGGTGACTCGACCCTGCTGTTCATGCCGCTCGCTCACGTCTTCGCGAGAATCATCCAGATCGGCTGCCTGGAATCGGGCGCCGTCCTCGGTCACTGGGAGGACACCGCAACAGTGGCCGACGGGCTGCGCGAGTTCCAGCCAAGCTTCCTGCTCGCGGTACCGCGGGTGTTCGAGAAGGTCTATAACACCGCCCGGCGGCAGGCCGCAGCGAGCCCGGCCAAAAGCAAGATATTCGCCGCCGCCGCGGGAACCGCTGTCGAGTACAGCCAGGCCCTGGCTGCCGGCCGTCCGGGCGCGGGACTGCGGCTGCGGCACGCGCTGTTCGATCACCTCGTCTACGGCAAGCTGCGGACCGCGGTGGGCGGTCGCGTCCAGTACGCAGTCTCGGGCGGTGCCCCGCTCGGCGACCGGCTCGGCCATTTCTTCCGCGGTGCCGGGATCACCGTGCTGGAGGGGTACGGCATGACCGAGACCTCGGCAGCGGCAACAGTGAACCGGCCCCGCAGGAACAAGGTCGGCACCGTCGGCCAGCCGCTGCCGGGCGTCAGTGTTCGGATCGCCGATGACGACGAAATACTGCTGCGCGGCGGGATCATCTTCACCCGGTACTGGCGTAACGAGACAGCGACCGCCGAGACGGTAGACGGCGAGGGCTGGCTGCATACCGGTGACCTGGGCTCCCTCGACGACGCGGGCTTCCTGCGGGTGACCGGGCGAAAGAAGGAACTGATCGTCACCGCTGGCGGCAAGAACGTGGCGCCAGCCGTGCTCGAGGACCGGCTGCGAGCGCACCCGCTGATCAGTCAGTGCATGGTCGTCGGCGACAACAGGCCGTTCATCGCATGCCTGATCACGCTGGACCCGGAGGCGCTCGACCACTGGAAGAAGCAGCATGGCAAGCTCGCCAGCGCGACGGTGGCGGACCTGGCCAACGACCCCAGCCTGCTCGCCGAGATCCAGGCCGCTGTCGACGACGCCAACAAGGCGGTCTCCAGGGCCGAGTCAATCCGCAAGTTCACGATCTTGCCGGTGGACTTCACGACCGACAATGACTACATCACGCCGTCGCTCAAAGTGAAGCGAGCGCTGGTGGCCAGGGATTTCGCGGCCGACATCGACGCGCTGTACCGGCAAGAGCGGTGAGCGGCCGACGCTAGCTGGCCAGTAGCGCGGCCTGGCGACCGGAAAGCTCGTCAGCCGGGCTTAGCCGCCAGCCGACTGCCGGTCCGACGCCGGAACGCTGCCCGTATCGAGGCGGCTACCTGAGCCGGACTGTCCCAGATGTCGTGCCAGTCGAAATGCACGACCTCGAATCCCGCGTCCCGCAGAGCCGCATCCCGGCGCAGCTGATAGGTCGCCTCGAAGCGGTTGTCGTATCTCAGTTCCCCGTCCGCTTCGGCGACGGTAAGGAACTGCTCCCACTAGAAGTCCACCCGCGCGATCACCTGACCGCCAGTGCCCAGTAACGCCTGGAGTTGCGGTGGCGGCAGTCCGCAGTCCCGGAATGCCACCCGCGCGATGGACTCCAGCGGCGACTCCGCCAGTGCGTCGGCGAACCGCACGACCGCGGCCGCGCACTGCAGGCCGGGCCAGCGGTGGCAACTTGCGGCGGCCGCGTCAAGCTCGCTCTTGGTCGTGCGCCGAAGGCGCAGCGCGGAATCTGCGGCGACCACGCCAGCCCTGAACGACGAGCTCCGTGCCAGGTCCAGCACCGTCCGTGCCGCGGTCGTCACCGGCACTCCGTCGCTGCTACGGCCAGTCTGCCCGCCCGGCAGCGCCGCGTTATGCACGCGGACGCCGCACCGGCTCGTGCGGCTGCCGCTGCCGGGAACCCGGGTGATCGCGATTCCCGGCGGAACCCGGCCCAGAAGGTCAAGGCCGAGAAGCCGGGCAGCGGTGTGGTGGCTGGCCACGGCCTGTGGCCCGAGCGGGACGAGAGCGGCGGCCGCGCGCAGGGCTAGCGCGCCGCGTCCGGTCGCTGTGGCCGACCTGACTCGCTCCGCCGGCGCGTAGATGCCGTGACCGAGCCGGATCAGCTCGCCCCGGCCGACCCTGGTACTGACCTGCCTGGCCGAGATCCCGGCGGCGATGAGCTCGGCCAGTGTCGCAATATTCGCTAGTCGTCCTGTTTCTGGCAAATCGCTAAGCGTCATGCGGTTCAGGATGCCGTCCGCTACTTAATCGCCGCCAGGTGCTGACGGGGGACCCTCGAGGACCTTCTGCAAACGCTCGGCCACCAAGTCCCATGTCCACTCGCGATCGATCCAGGCCTTGCCCTTCTCGCCCATCGCCGCGGCACCGGCCGGATCAGCCAGCAACTCGATCAGCCGCTCAGCCAGCAGGCCGGCACTCCGGCCGGAGACCACATAGCCAGTCTCGCCGTCCAGCACGGCGTCGGGGGCACCGCCCGAGTCGCCGCCGACGACGGGCAGTCCGGTCGCGGAGGCTTCGAGGTAGACGATGCCGAGACCTTCGACGTCCAGTCCGGCCCGCCGGGTCCGGCACGGCATCGCGAATATGTTGCCCGCGGCGTAATACGCGGGCAGGTCATCCCAGCTCACCGGGCCGGTGAAGAGCACCGAACTGGCAACCTTGGTCGCAGCGGCCAGTCGCTCCAGGTGCGGCCGGTACGGCCCGTCGCCCACCAGCAGCAGCAACGGGTCGCCCGTAGCCGCAGCACGGACCGCTGGCCACGCCCTGATCAGGGTGTCCTGGCCCTTACGCGGCACCATCCTGGACACGCAAACAACCACCGGGCGGTCTGGCGCGATGCCAAGCTCGCCGCGGATCCGGGCGCCCCCGGCACCGGGTGAGAACACGACCGGATCGACGCCCGGCGCCAGCTTCAGCATCCTGCCGGCCGCCTCGGCCGACAGCGCCCTGGCCAGCCGGATCCTGAAGTACTCGGCCAGGTAGGTAAGGACGTCGACCTCGTCGCCGATCCGGCGCAGCAGCGACCTGGCCCCCGGCAGCGCCGCCCAGCCGGCCTCGTGCCCGTGCGTGATCCCGACGATCCGCACCGCGCCTGCCCGGCGCAGCCGGGGCGCCAGCAACCCGAGCGGCGCCGCGGCGCCGAACAGCACCGTGTCGCAGCCGTGCTCGGCGAGCAGCGCGCAGGCCCGTGCGCCTACCGACGGCAGCGGTAGCATCAGCGACCCTTTGTGCCTGATGACCGGGAACGGCTGCCTGGCGTCGAACTCGGCGGCACCTGCCCAGGCCGGAGCGTAGACCACGACCCCGTCAGGGGGGAGCCGGGCCGACAGCGAGTGCACGAATGACTGAATCCCGCCGCGCCGCGGCGGGAAGTCGTTGGTGACGATCAGCACTTTGCTCATCTGGCCGCGCTCACGCTGTACTCATCTGGCCAACATCATCACTCATCTGGCCGACATCATCGAGGTTGGAATCACCGGACTGCCATCCAGGCCCTGTCAGCTGAGCCGGTGCCGCCTTCGCCGGTCAGCAGGACCCTGGGCACAACCCGGGCGCCGCGACGCATGGATGCCCGCACTGGCGGATCCTGATCATACGCGGCGCCCGGACGCGCCGCGGTCAGGGACGCGAGTGCCCGTCGCTGCGCGATGGCTGGCCCGGCAGGCCGCTACGGCCGGACGGCTTCGTCGAGGTTCTGCAGATACCAGCCGCTCAGCGGGATGAGCTCGACGTACGCTCCGGTGTGCGGCGCATCGATCAGCTTCCCGCCGCCGACGTAGATGCCGACATGACTGTTCCCGGCGAAGCCCAGGATGTCGCCCAATTGAAGGTACTTGGTGACGTTTCCAGACGCCAAGTCGACCTGCGGAAGCCCGGCTTCCTGTGCGTAGCTGGTCCGCGGGATCGACACGCCGGCGTGAGCCCAGGCCTCCATGGTCAGGCCGGAACAGTCGAAGCCGGCCGCGCACGGGCCAGTGCCACCCCAGACGTACGGGCAGCCGAGCTGCGCGTAGGCGTACGCGACTGCCTTCTCTGCCTGCGTCGTGAGCGGACCCTTGTACTTGATGCCGGTCTGCCCGCCGCCCGGGCCGAGCCCAACCTGCTGCGCCGGGCTGAGCTGGTTGAGCAGCGTCTGCTCGTTGTTCACCAGCTTATTCATCTGTGCTCTGCGCTTGGCCAGGCTGTTCTTGAGCTCGACGATGCCGGCCTTTGTTCGCTGCGCGAGCAGCTGGGTGCTGGTGAGCTGCCGGGTGGCGGCCAGGAACTGTTCGATCTGGGCGTTGCTGCTGTTCGATAGTTCCAGCAGGATTGACGACTGGTCCAGGATCTGCTGCGGGTTGCCGGACGTGAGCAAGGCGATCGACGAGTTAAGGCCGCCGTCCTCGTAGTCCGCCACCGCGATCCGGCTGATCTGCGCGCGCATCGCGGCGAACCGGGAGGAGTCGGCCGCGATCTCCCTGTCGACCAGGCCCAGCTCCTGATCGGTGGCCTGGAGCTGCTGCTTGACCTGAGCGTACTGCTGGTCGAGCTGGTCAGCCCTGACCTGCAATGACTTGAGCCTGGCCTGCACCTGGCTGACCGTCGGCGCCGGTGCCGCCCCGGCGCTGCCCGTCACGCCCAAGAGCAGCCCGGCGGCGAAGACTGCGACGGTGACAGCCGCGGCACGTTGCCTGATGATCCTTCGAACTGACGGCGGCGTATGCACCTGCGCGACACGCTCCTTCTTCCACTGTCGCCTACCGGGTCAGCTGACGGGTTCGGGCTGTGGAAGGCTGCCCTACTGCCCGGCTCGGGTCCGGGCCGATTCACCCCTGGCGGGCGGCGCACCTGCGCGCTCCACCTGATGGGTCCCCGGTTCTCCAGCCGGCCGCCTGGCCGGCGAACGGAGATTCGGCTGCACGGCCGGTCGCCGCCGCCGAATGGCGGCTGCTGAGCGATACGGCTCGCTGCACGACCCTAGTGGTGGTGCGATGGTGGATTCAACCACTTCGCACACTCTCCCGCCGTGTCCTTTCCGGCGCAGTTGCCCGCAGCGCCCGCCCGGCGCGCCTATGCCGGACTGTCGGCACCGGGTCCTAGCGTGACATCGTGACCGGAGTTCTGGCGGATCTCACCCTGGTGGTGGTTGACGTCGAGACCACGGGCTGGCTCCACGAGCAGGCAGAGCTCACCGAGATCGCGGCCGTGCGGCTGACCGGCGGCCAGCTGACGGGCGAGTTCTCCTCGCTGGTCCGCCCGGCTGGCCCCATTCCGGCCGACATCACCACGCTGACCGGGATCACCGACGCCATGGTCAGCGGCGCTCCGCTGGCCGCACCGACGCTGCGCGCGTTCCTGGCATTCGCCGGTGACTGCGTGCTGGTCGCGCACAACGCTCCCTTTGACATCGGGTTCCTCACGGCCGCCTGCGCAACTGCCGGGATCGCCTGGCCACGGGCAGCCGTGCTGGACACGGCCGTCCTGGCACGGCTCCTGCTGAGCCCTGATGACGTACCTGACTGCCGGCTCGGCACCCTGGCAGACTTCTTCGCCGCCAGGACCGCGCCGTGCCATCGCGCACTGGCGGACGCCAGGGCGACTGCGGATGTGCTAGCCGGGCTGCTCGACCTCGCCGCCGGCCGGCGCCCGCCGGCCAGGCCCCGTCTCCTCAGCGTCGCGAGCTAGCCGGGCCGGCCCCCACGGCGCGCACCACCGGCCCGGCGTACGCTACTGCCGCGGCCGGGGCGCGGGATCCCGCCAGGTGCAGGAGGAAGCTGTGGTCACCGCAATAGTTCTCATCAAGGCCGACGTGGCCAGCATCCCCGAGACGGCCGAGGCCATCGCCCAGATCCCGGCCGTCACCGAGGTGTACTCAGTGACCGGCGAGTTCGACCTGGTCGCCATCGTGAGGGTTCGCGGTCACGACGAACTCGGCGACGTCATCCCCGGCACCCTGAACAAGGTCGAGGGCGTGACGCACACCGAGACCCATATCGCGTTCCGCACCTACTCGCGGCACGATCTCGAGGCCGCCTTCGCGCTCGGCTACACCGAGTCCTGAGGCGCAGCGAGCCGTCGGCTGGCGCTGACCCACCGGTCCAGCAGGTCGGCGGCCGCACCCGAATCGACCGCGGCCGCGGCTCTGGCGTAGCCGTCGGCCAGCGCCGGCCCCAGCACCTCCGGGCCGGCCACGCCAGCCTCGGCCGCCAGTGCGGCGCCCGCGTTCAGCAGCGCGGTCTCGCGGACCGGGCCGGGACTTCCGGACAGGAACGCCCGCACGATGCCGGCGTTATGCTGCGGGTCGCCGCCCAGCAAGTCGGCGGGCACCGAGCGCGGAATGCCGAGATCGGCCGGCTCGAAGGTGGTCTCGCTGACCGCGCCGTCATGCACAATCCAGACGGTGGATGGCGCGGTCGTGGTGAGCTCGTCGAGGCCGTCCTCGCCATGGAACACCAGCGCGCTGCAGCCGCGGCCAGCCAGCACGCCGGCCAGGATCGGGCCCATCCGCGGGTCGGCCACGCCGAGTGCCTGCACAGCCGGCCGCGCCGGGTTCGCCACCGGCCCGAGGACGTTGAAGACCGTCGGCACGCCCAGTTCGCGCCGGGGCACGATTACGTGCCGGAGCGCGGGATGGTAGAGCGGCGCGAACAGGAATCCGGCGCCGATCTCCGCCACCAGCTGCTCGGTGGCCGGTGCCGGCAGGTCGATGACCACGCCAAGCGCCTCCAGCACGTCGGCGGTCCCGCTGGCCGAGGAGGCCGCCCGGTTACCGTGCTTGACCATCCGGGCACCCGCCGCCGCGGCGGCGATCGTGCCCATGGTGGAGATGTTCACGGTGCGGGCACCGTCTCCCCCGGTGCCGACGAGATCGACGGTCCGGCCGTGGACGGAGATCGGCGTCGCATGGTCGAGCATCGCCTGGGCAAGGCCGGTGACCTCGCTGGCGGTCTCGCCCTTGATCCGCAGCGCCACGCCGAATCCGGCAATCTGGGCAGGCGTCGCGGCACCGTCCATGATCTCGTTCATGGCCCAGGCTGCCTCGTCGGCCGTCAGGTGCTCGCCTCGTATCAGCGCGCCGATCAACGCCGGCCAGGTTGTACGCGAATCCATCTGCGGCCACCTCGGTATGGTCTGCTGGGCCTGGCCCGCTAGGCCTTGACGACTGTGCTGCCGGCCGCCCGCTGCCGCATCAGCGCGGCAAGCTCCCTGGCCAGGGCTACCGGGTCGATCGGGTGGCTGACCACAGCCTCAGCCCGCGACCAGGTGGCGAGCCAGCCATCGGCCGGCCGGCCGATGATCAGCAGCACCGGCGGGCAGTTGTAGATCTCGTCCTTGGCCTGGCGGCAGACCCCCATCCCGCCAGCCGGCTGAGCCTCGCCATCCAAGATCATCACGTCCACTCCGCCGGCGTCCAGCAGCCGGAACAACATCGGCTCGGTGGCCACCTCGATGATCTCGGCCTCCGGCACGTCGGGGGCCGGACGGCGGCCGATGGCGAGCCGCACCCTGCTCCGGGTCCCGGCATCATGGCTATAAACGACAACCTTCATGCCATGGATCGTACCGACCCGGGGGGTCGGGCTACGCACGCCTACGCGGTGTCGTAATAATGTCCCCGTGGTCACAGCATCTACTGAGGTAACCCCGCGCGGGATTACCAGCCGGCCCAACCTCGTGAGCGTGGGCACGATCATCTGGCTGTCGTCCGAGCTGATGTTCTTCGCAGCCCTGTTCGCGATGTATTACACCATCCGGTCAGTTGACAAGGGTCTGGGCCAGCCGTGGCCGCAGGCGCACCTCGACCTGCGGCTCGCCACGATCAACACGATCGTGCTGCTGCTGTCTAGCGTCACCTGCCAGATGGGCGTGTTCGCGGTCGAGCGGCACCAGATCAGGCGCGGCGGGCGAATCTGGAACGTGCCAGGGTGGGGCCTGCGCGAGTGGTATGTGCTGACCTTCTTCATGGGCTTGTACTTCGACCTCGGCCAGGGTTGGGAGTGGCTGTCCCTCATCCACGACCAGCACGTCACCGTGGCGTCGAGCAACTACGGGTCGGTGTTCTACCTGACCGAGGGGTTCCACGGCCTGCATGTCGCAGGCGGGCTGGTCGCGTTCTTGTTCCTGCTCGGCAGGACGTTCGCCGCCAAGAGGTTCACGCTCGAGCAGCAGACCAGCGCCATCGTCGTGTCCTATTACTGGCACTTCGTCGACGTAGTCTGGATCGGCCTGTTCACCACCATCTACCTGATCCACTGAGCGGGAACTGGGGTTAGCTGTGAGCTGGATCACCGCCAGGCGCCGGCACCCGGCCGCCGGATACCTGGTCGTCGCCTTCGTGCTCGTCCTCATCGGCACGGCCTATGCCGTCATCACCGGCGGCAGCGCGTCCGCGTCGTCGCCCGTGAGCGCCAACTCGGCGCAGATCGCGCAGGGCCGCAACCTGTTCCTCGAGGACTGCGCGACCTGCCACGGCATGTTCGCCCAGGGAGTCAGCGGCCAGGCGCCCGGCCTCATCGGCGTCGGCGCCGCCGCGGTCGACTTCCAGGTGAGTACCGGCCGGATGCCCGCCGCGAAGCTCGGCGCCGAGAACCCGCGCAAGCCGCCGCGGCTGACCCCGTCGCAGACCAGGGCGGTCGCTGCCTACATCCAGTCGCTGGGCGGCGGCCCGCCGATCCCGTCAGCCGCTCAGGTGAGCACCTACGGTGCCAATGTGGGCCTCGGCCAGCAGCTTTTCGTCGCGAACTGCGCGGCCTGCCACAACTTCGTCGGTGCCGGCGGCACGCTGACCGACGGCAAGTATGCGCCGGCCCTGACGCAGTCCACGCCCACCCAGATCTACGAGGCGATGCTCACCGGGCCGGAGGCCATGCCGGTGTTCAACGACCTCACGGTCACGCCGCAGGAGAAGCGGGACATCATTGCCTATGTCACGCAGGTCCGGGCGCTTCCGAACCCCGGCGGGTTCAGCCTGGGCCGGATCGGCCCAGTGACCGAGGGCCTGGTGGCGTTCCTCGGCCTGCTCTTTTTCATGGTGCTGGCGGCACTCTGGATCACTGCGAAGCACGGGAAGGCTCATGAGTGACACCAACTCCCCAGGACAGCCCGACTCCGGGAACTCAGGAGAGCTCTCCTGGCCTGAGTACCTGACCGGAGGCGAGAGCCGCGGAGCTGTCCCGCCCGGAGCTCAGGCTGCCGAGCCCGAAGGCCACGCCCGCCCGCGCCGGGTAATCGGCACGCCGCCGCCGGCAGCGGCCAGGACGCTGCTGGCGACCGACGGCGGCGCCAGCCGCGAGGCGGCCAGGGAACTGCCGGCCGAGCCGGACGACCCGCGCCGGGCGAAGCGGGTCGAGAAGATCGTCGCGGCTTGCTTCATCGTCGCCGGGCTATCCGGGCTCGCCTTCATGGTGTTCTACGGCACGATCGGCGTGGGCTCGATCACCAACGTGCTGCACTCCAACCTCGCGCTCGGCGGCTCGATGGCGCTGATGTTCCTGCTGCTGGGAATCGGGGCGGTGCTCTGGGTGCGGCACCTGATGCCGACGGTCGAGATGGCCGAGGACCGGCATCCGATGGCTGCCACCCCGCAGGAGCGTGCCGCTTTCAAGGAGACCTTCCAGCAGGGCGCCGAGGCGAGTCAGTTCGTCAAGCGCCCCATCATCCGCCGGTCGCTGATCGCGGCGACCATCCCGATGGCCGTCGCGCCGATATTCCTGCTGCGTGACATGGGCCCGCTGCCTGGCACCTCACTCGACACCACGGTCTGGCGCAAGGGCCTGCGATTGCTTGTCTACGGCACTGGCCGACCCATCACCGCGGCCGAGTTCAACTCCCCCGGCGCGCTCATCAGCGTCGGGCCCGAGGGGTACCTCGAGAACGACAACGCGATGGCGAAGGCAGCAGTCAGCCTGATCAAGTTCCGGCCAGGCGAGCTGGTCTACGGCCCGCCAGCGCGGCCGGGCGGCCCGTCGGTGCGCAACAAGGTCGTCCCGAACTGGACCGTGGACAACATCGTGGCCTACTCCAAGATCTGCACGCACCTGGGCTGCCCGGCGGCACTGTACGAGCAGACCACGCACCGCATCCTGTGCCCGTGCCATCAGTCCACTTTCCTTGCCACCGAAGGCGCCAGGGTGATCTTCGGGCCGGCCACCAGGGCGCTGCCGCAGCTGCCGATCGGCGTCGACTCTGAGGGTTATCTCATCGCCACCGGGCCCTTCAACGAGCCGGTAGGCCCGAGCTTCTGGGAGCGGTCATGAGCGTCGAGAGGGCGCTAGAGGGCGCCGGCACATTTCTCGACGACCGGCTGCACGCGGCCCGCGGCGTCCGAGTGCTGCTGCGGAAGGTCTTCCCCGATCACTGGTCGTTCCTGCTCGGCGAGATCATCCTGTACTCGTTCATCATCCTGCTGCTGACCGGAACGTTCCTGACGCTCTGGTTCCAGCCGAGTATGACCGACGTCATCTATCACGGTTCGTATATTCCGCTGCGCGGCGTCAGGATGAGCGAGGCCTATGCCTCGACGCTGAACATCAGCTTCGATGTCCGCGGCGGCCTGCTGATCAGGCAGATTCACCACTGGGCCGCCGACTTGTTCATGGCCGCGATCATGGCGCACATGATCCGGGTCTTCTTCACCGGCGCCTACCGCAAGCCGCGTGAGATCAACTGGCTGATCGGCATCGTGCTGTTCACCCTGGGCATGTTCGAGGGCCTCTTCGGCTACTCGCTGCCCGACGACCTGCTGTCCGGGGCCGGCCTGCGGATCACCGAGGGGATCTTGCAGTCGCTCCCGATCGTGGGTACGTACCTGGCGTTCTTCCTGTTCGGCGGACCGTTCCCTGGCCATCTGATCATCCCGCGGCTGTACATCCTGCACGTGCTGGTGATACCGGGCCTGATCCTGGCGCTGGTGACCGTGCACTTGTTCCTGATGTTCCATCAGAAGCACACCCAGATGCCAGGCAAGGGCCGCACGAACACGAACGTCGTCGGCGCGCCGATGTACCCGTACTTCATGGCGAAGACCGGCGCGTTCTTCTTCTTCACCTTCGCCGCGCTGGCACTGGCCGCGACGTTCACCCAGATCAACCCCATCTGGCTGTACGGGCCCTACAATCCGGTGGCCATGTCGGCGGGCTCGCAGCCGGACTTCTACATGGGCGCCCTCGAGGGCTCGCTGCGCATGTTCCCCGCCTGGCAGTGGGTGATGTTCGGCCATACCTGGGCCTTCAACGTGTTCGTGCCCGCCCTCCTGCCGCTCGGCATCGTCTTCGGCGGCGCCGCGATCTGGCCGTTCCTGGAACAATGGATCACCGGCGACCGGAGCGAGCATCATCTCAACGACCGGCCCCGGAACGCTCCGACCAGGACGGCCCTAGGCATCGCGATGATCACCTTCTATGGCGTCCTGTGGGCTGAGGGCGCCAACGACATCATCGCTAACCACCTGGACATCCCGCTGTACACGACGACCTGGATTGCCAGGGTCGCGTGGCTCGTCGCACCGATTCTCGCCTACATCATCACCAAGCGGATCTGCCTCGGCCTGCAGCGCAAGGACAGGCACCTGCTCGAGCACGGCGTGGAGACCGGGATCATCAGGCAGCTACCCGGCGGCGAGTTCATCGAGGAGACCAGGCCTGTCGACGAAGAGGCCCTGGCCGTGCTGACCTCCCGGACCTTGCCGCCGCCGCCGCCGGCCCTGGAGGCAGCCGAGGGCGAGGTCCCGCCCCCCGGCATGCGGGGCGCGCTCGGCAAGGTGCGTGAGCGGCTCTACAACGTCGTCACCGAGAGCATTCCGCTGCCCGATTCGCACGGGAACGGGCACGGCAACGGTCACACGCTTGAGGCAGTCGGCGCCGACGAGCACGATCAGCCCTCGCTTCCGGCGGGCTCTGGCCAGAGCGACGGCGGCAACCAGCACTAGTCGCGGCCACTGCGCGGCAGCCGATCGGGATGAGGCCCGGCGCCTAGCGGCGCCGGGCCTCATCCCGATACCAGGACGCGGCGGCGAGCTACCGGGCCAGATCTCCCGGCGGCCGTCGGCCTCCCGTCGGCGACCGTCGCGACCGAGGCCTGGCCGCCGGACGTGCCGGCCGCTGACGCGGCCGCCTGCGGCCGCTCCGGATCAAGCTGTCTCCGGGACGAGGGCTTGGCGGACAGCGCCGACCAGGACCGACCCGCAGCGCGGGCGGCTGCCGTGCGGGGACGGTTCGGTGGCGCTCGTTTGCCAGCCGGGCCCGAGGAGTTCCTGGTGGCCGAGGTCAACCGCCTGCTGTCGCCCGGCGGGACGTTCGTCTTCCGCTTACGCGTCGGCGACAGCCTGACGTACCAGCAGTACCCGCCCTGTCCGCCGCGCCCCGGTTCCTACCGCGCAACCGCGGGAACGCCGCGACCGGCCAGCCGGATCAGTCAGTGCGCGTAGTGGCCGCGGTAGTACTCGAACACGAAGCCGATGACGGCCAGCAGAGTAGCCAGCATCCCGATCAGGAACAGCCACCAGCCAACGGCAACGCCGAGCGCCGCCGTGGCGGCGGCCAGGCCGACGAACAGCGGCCACCAGCTGTGCGGACTGAAGAAGCCCAGCTCGCCGACACCCTCGTCGATCTCGCCGTCAGGGTTGTCCTCTGGCCGCTCGGGCAACCGACGGCCGGTGAACAGCAGGTAGAAGCCGACCAGGAAGGCCAGGCAGACCGCCAGTGCGAGGGCCGTAGTGCCCGTCGGATCGTGCGAGAAGTACCAGTAGACGACGTCTGACGCGCCGAAGAACGTCGCGCAGCCCAGGAACAGGTACGACTCTACTTTCACGAGCGGGCTCCGATCGACTGCTGCTGATGCTCCAGTTCCCGGTCCCGGCCGGACCTGATGTGCGGGTAATGCAGGTCGAAGGCCGGCCGCTCGGAGCGGATCCGGGGAATGGCGGTGAAGTTGTGCCGGGGCGGCGGGCAGGAGGTCGCCCATTCCAGCGAGTTGG
>JAJYUU010000270.1 GCA_021792405.1 Actinomycetes bacterium | reverse complement strand
GAACACGTACCGGTTGCGGTAGCGCTGATCGGTAATCAGCCAGCACGGGATGTGCGGGTTGTCCTCGGTGTGCTTGTCGTACATGACGTGCACGGCATCCACGTACGGAGCCGCTTCGTTGACGAATCGCTCGCCCGCGGTGTTAACGAGAATGCTGCCCGGCAGGCTGCGCTCGGCAAGGCAGAAGACCGGCCCGCCGGCGAGCGGTATCGAGGGTCCCCACCAGGCGTCATCCATGAGCTCCGGCACACCGCCTGCCGAGAGGCCGGCCAGGATGCCGTCGCCGGTGTTGCCAGGCGAGCCGACCGTCCACTCCGTAGCGACTGGCGCTCGCTGGTAGCGCCTGCGCATCTCGTCGTTGTGCTCGAACCCGCCAGTCGCCAGCAGCACACCGCGGCGGGCGCCGATCACGAGCGGCTCGGCGCCGCGGGTGGCGGTCACTCCCGTGACCCGGCGATCCTCGATCTTCAGGGCGGTCATGGGGGTGTTCAGCCAGACCGGCACGTGAGCATCGAGCAGGCCCGTGCGGAGTCCGGCGGCGAGCGCCTGGCCCATGCTCAGTAGTTGCCGGTGGCGCATTCTGCTGATGATCATGCGGCCGGTCACCCTGGCGGTCGTCATGATGGCACGCGGGTGACTGGTTCCCAGGCTCATCCAGCGATAGTTGGCCTGCGTGACCGTGATGTGGGCGGGCGCAGGCAGGTACGGCGGCCGCAAGCTGGCGAGCTCGGGCCCGAGGATCCGCGAGTCCATCAGTGCGGGCTCTATCGACCTTCCCCCCGGCCGCCCGCCGGGTGCCTCGGGGTAGTAGTCAGAATAATCTGGCACCCAGTCGAAGCGCAGTGGCGTGCAGGCCAGGACAAACTCGAGCATCGCCGGGCCATTCTCGAGGAACGTCCGGCGCAGGCCAGGCGGCACCGACTCGCCGGCCACGTGCGCCAGGTACGCGCTGGCCAGTTCGGCCGAGTCGTGGATGCCCGCCTTCTGCAAGACCGAGTTTTGTGGCACCCAGACGCCGCCGCCGGAGCGAGCCGTCGAGCCGCCGAAGTATTCGGTCTTCTCGATGACGAGGACGCTGAGGCCGTTCGCAGCTGCGGTGAGCGCCGCGGTCATCCCAGCCGCTCCGCTCCCCGCGACCACGAAGTCGAACACCGGCTCGTCGGCTGTCATCTGGTCTCCGCGATCCCGTCAGGCGGCCCAGTCCGGCACTGACTTGGCGTCAATAGTAGAACACGTTTCAGTTCTCGCCTCTAGCGCGCCAGTCGCGACCGCCGGCCAGCCGCCGAAGTCGACTCCCTAGCTGGTTGCTGGGTACATAGCGGACGAACCGCCCGGCGATTGCCAGGAAGGAGCTAGGGAGTGGCGACAGGCCGGCCTGGAGCTACCCCGGCCAGGGCGGCGCAGGCGGCGCAGGCGGCCGAGGCGGCCGGCTTCGACTGCTTCTACGTGCGCGAGCACACGCGGTCGCCCGGCCGGCCGAGCACGACCCGATCACGCTCGCCACGACGATCGCTTCGCTCGATCACATCGGTCGGCGCCGGCGGAACCGAGAGGCGCTATTCGTAGCTGACGCTGACCTCCGGCGTCAGCGCCACCGACTGACAGGCCAGGATGTAGCCGTCGGCGAGATCGGCATCGTCGAGCACTTCGTTGCTGGCCATCTCCACTTTGCCGCCCGTCAGCTGGCACGCGCAGGCCCCGCAGATGCCCTCCCGGCAGGAAAACGGCGGATCCAGCTCCGCGTCGATCAGCACGTCGAGCATCCGGGTGCCGGCCGGCCACGGCAGCGACCTCGTTTCGCCGTCGAGCGTCACCTCGAGCATCGCCGCAACTCCGGCGGCGACCGGCTCGGCCACGTCGAACGGGTTGTGCTGCAGTGACAAGAACCGCTCGACCCGCACTCCGCGCGGTGGCACGCCGACCGCGCTTGCTGCCTCTCGCACTGCCGACAGGAACGGATCAGGCCCGCTTGCGTAGATCCGGCAGGCACGGAACGGCCGGATCAGCGGCACCAGTTGCGGGCCAGCCGGCAAGCCCTGCAGCACGTCGAGCCAGTGCACGACCAGCAGCCGCGATCCGGCGCCGGCAGCCAGATCCTTCAGGACCGGGCCGAAGATGACCGACCGCTCGTCCCGGTTGGCGTAGACCAGCACGACCCGGCCGCTGCCCGCGGCGAGCACGGATTTCAGGATCGACATCACCGGCGTGATGCCGCTTCCGGCGGCCAGCAGCAGGTAGTCGTCGTCAAGCGAGGACGGCACGAACATGCCGGCTGGCGGCAGCACGTCGAGCACTGTTCCTGGCCTGACGTTCGCGGCAATCCAGTGTGAGGCATACCCGCCCGGCGTCTGCTTCACGGTGACGGTCAGCGGGTCACCAGTCAACGGCGAGCTGCACATTGAGTAGCAACGCGCCACCGAGCCGTCGCGGTCGCTGGGGATGCGCAGCGTGAGGAACTGACCGGGCTGGTAGGCGAACGCGCCGGCAAGCTCATGAGGCACGTCGAAAACCAGCGAGCAGGCGTCGGCTGCCTCGGGGATCACGGCCTGCACCCGGAGCTGATGGAAGACCCGCGGCGAGCCTGCGGTCATGGCCGTCCTGCCGAAGTCAGCACAGCCGCAGTCAGGAGCCCCGCAGCCGGAACAGTTACACCGAGCACGGGCACACCGAACACGGCCACACCGAGCACGGGGCCGCCGATCGCTGTCACTGCTGTCACGGGGGCGCCACCGGCAGCCTGCCATCGAGCGCCGCGATGTCAATGCTGCCGCGCATGGCCTCGCAGCGCTCGACCAGCGGCGTCTGCTCGCCGGCCAGGATCCGCCGGGCGAACTCCGAACACTGATGGACCGCCACCGCATCCCATTGCACGCTGGTGTGCTGACTGCTGAACTTGGCGGCGCGCACGATCGCACCGCACTCCCGGCACTCCACCGGGCGGTACCGGGCTTGCCGCTCGTCCGGCCGCGCCGTCCCGCCGGGAAGAGCCTGCCAGTCGCCGGGCACCCGAACATCATCGGTCATGCCGAGTCGGCTCCCGGCACGCCCGTCGGCACGACGCCGGCCGGCTGGCGGGTCGCCAGGTTCGCCTCGACATCGACCTCCCATGCTTCCACGGCACGCGAGGTATCAACCTCGAACTCGTGCCGGGCGATCATGTCCGCCGGGATTGCAGCGACGTCCAGGTAGAACTGCTCATACCAGCGGCGTAGCTGGTACACCGGGCCGTCGTCCGCGCACAGCAGCGGGTTGTCGATCCGGCTCTTGTGCGTCCAGATCTCCACGTCCTGCTCGAATCCGAGTCCGACGAACTTGGCAAACTTGGCGGCCACCTTGTCGGCCTGCTCGGGTGACAGGCCGGGCAGTTTCTTGACGATCACGCCCCACTGGAGTACGAACTGCTCGGGCGTCACCGGGTAATGGCAGTTGATCAGCACGGCGTCCATGGGCACGCCGTGGTAGTCGTAGTTCAGGTAGTCGATCATGTAAGACGGCCCGTAGTAGGCAGCCTCCGACACCAGCCCGATCTGCGCCGACGGCCCGTTCGCCTGCCGCTCGTCTGGCGCGTAATCCGGCCGTGACCTGGTCTTGAGGTACTGCGTGGCGATGTGGCCCTCGAATACGTTCCGGAAGTACGTCGGGAACGCGAAGTGGATGTAGAAGAAGTGAGCCATGTCCACCACGTTGTCGACGACCTCGCGGCAGTTCGCGTCGACGGTGAGGCGGTCCCAGGTCCAGTTCGACCATTCGGTTGAGTAGGCGCCGTCGATGCGCGGGATCGTGACATCTGCTGACGGCGGGTTGCCCTCCGGGTCATGCCAGACGAATAGCTGCTGGTTGCGTTCGAGCGTCAGCCACGACCT
>JAJYUU010000118.1 GCA_021792405.1 Actinomycetes bacterium | reverse complement strand
GGAAGTAAGTGTACCGCCCACCAGCGATGTTACGGTATGGCCCGGTTCGGCGCGGGCACCGGCGCGGTTGCCGCACGGGCAAGCGCCTGCCAGGGACTGCGCCGGGGCCGAGCCCGCTCCGGGGCCGGGCCTGCGCTGGCGCGGTTACCCCTACCCTGGAAGACGGCGCGGCTCACCGGATGACGATGTTCACGATGCGATCAGGGACGATCACCAGCCGGTCGACCGTGCCGCCTGCGGTGTGCTGCCGGTAGTCCGGGTGGGTCGTCACGATGCGCTCGACGCCTGCTGCTGTCGCGCCGGCTGGCACCTCGACCCGGAACCGGGTCCGCCCGTTGACCTGCACCGGCAGCATGACGGATGGTGCCATGGCCAGCGCCGGGTCGGCTTCAGGGAAGTCGGCGTAGGCCAGTGACCCGCTGTGTCCCAGCCTGGCCCACAACTCCTCGGCGACGTGCGGTGCCAGCGGCGCGACCATCAGCACCAGCGGTTCGGCCAGGGAACGGGGTAGTGCCCGGCCGGCCGCTGAGATCCGGACCGCAGTGGTCGTCAGCTCCATCAGCCGCGCGATCGCGGTGTTGAACCGCAGCCCGGCGAAGTCCCGCCGGACCGACGCGATCGTCGCGTGCAGCGCCCGGGCAGTGCTGTCGTCCAGGGGCGCGTCCGACACTGTCGCCAGCCCGGTCTGCTCGTCGACCATTGACCGCCACAGCCGCTGCAGGAACCGGTGCACGCCGGTGATGTCGTCGGTCCGCCACGGCTTGTCCGCATCCAGCGGGCCCATCGCCATCTCGTACAGCCGCAGCGTGTCCGCCCCGTACTGCTGGTACATCTCGTCCGGGCTGATGCCGTTCTTCAGGCTCTTGCCCATCTTTCCCGAGCGCCTGGTCACCGGCCGCCCGTGATAGCTCGGCGACTGGCCGCCGGCTCCGGCGACGTCCGCGGCCGGCACGTAGATGCCGCGTTCGTCGATGAAGGCATCCGCCTGGATCATGCCCTGGTTCACCAGCCTGGCGAACGGCTCCGGGGTCGATACCAGCCCGCGGTCGTAGAGCACCTTATGCCAGAACCGCGCGTACAGCAGGTGCAGCACGGCATGCTCGACGCCGCCGACGTACAGGTCGACTCCGCCTGGCTGCAGCCAGTACCGCTCCGCGGCCGGATCGACGAACGCCTCGTCGTTGTCCGGGTCCAGATAGCGCAGGTAGTACCAGCACGACCCGGCCCACTGCGGCATGGTGTTCAGCTCTCGCCGGTAGCAGCGGGGGCCGTCGCCGAGATCCAGTTCGACGCTCGCCCACTCGGTTGCCCTGGACAGCGGCGGCACCGGCTCGCTATCCTCGCCCGCGTCCGGCTCGGGCCGGAAATCCGCCATCTCCGGCAGCAGTACCGGCAGCGCGTCCTCGGGCAGCGCGACGGGCTGGTCATCGTCGCCGTAGACGACCGGGAACGGCTCGCCCCAGTACCGCTGCCGGGAGAACAGCCAGTCACGCAGCCGGTAGCGACGCGCCGCCCGGCCGTAACCAGCCCGTTCCAGCCAGGAGAGCGCGACGTCGAACGCGGCCCGCGCGTCCAGGCCGGCCAGCGCCGGCCCGGGCGCCTGGATGTACTGGCCGGCCGAGTCGATGACCTGCCGGACTGGCAGCCCGTACCGGCGGGCGAACTCCAGGTCGCGCTCGTCGTGCGCGGGCACCGCCATGATCGCGCCGGTGCCGTAGCCCATCATCACGTAATCGGCGACGAACACCGGGATCTGCTCGCGGGTCACCGGGTTGATCACGTAGCCGCCGGTGAACACGCCGCTCTTGGTGCCGCCCTCGGCCAGCCGCTGCCGGTCAGGCAGTTGTGCCGCGGCCGCCCGGTAGGCCGCCACCGCCGCGCGTGGCGAGCCTGCCTGAGTTCCCCACCGCGCGGGTGCTGTCGCCGGCCAGGCGTCCGCCACCAGGCTGTCGACTAGCGGGTGCTCGGGTGCCAGCACCGCGAAGGTCGCCCCGTACAGGGTGTCCGGCCTGGTCGTGAAGACTTCGATCCGGCCATCGGCGGGCTCGGCCATCGGCAGTCCGATCACCGCGCCATCGCTGGCACCGATCCAGTTGCGCTGCAACTGCTTGACGTTCTCCGGCCAGGCCAGCTGGTCCAGGTCGTCGATCAGCCGCTGCGCCATCGCCGTGATGCGCATCATCCATTGCCGCATCGGACGCCGGTAGACCGGGAAGTTGCCGATGTCACTGCGGCCGTCTGCAGTGACCTCCTCGTTGGCCAGCACGGTGCCCAGGGCGGGGCACCAGTTGACTGGCTCGGTCGCGATGTAGGCCAGCCGGCGCTCGTCGATCAGCCGCCGCTGCTCGGCGGGTTGCAGGTCGGCCCAGCGCCGGCCACCGGGAACTGTCCGCTCGCCGCTGACGTACTCGGCGGCTAGTTCCGCCACCGGCCGCGCGATGCCGGTGCGCTCGTCCACCCAGCTGTTGAAGATCTGCAGGAAGATCCACTGCGTCCACCGGTAGAAACGCGGATCGGTGGTCTCGACGCTTCGCCGGGTGTCGTATCCCATGCCCAGGCGGCGCAGCTGACGGCGCATGTTGTCGACGTTGCGCCGGGTAGTGATCTGCGGGTGCTCGCCGGTGCTCAGCGCGAACTGCTCGGCCGGCAGGCCGAAGGCGTCGAATCCCATTGCGTGCAGCACATGGTGGCCGGTCATCCGCAGGTACCGCGCGTAGACGTCGGTAGCGATGTAGCCGATCGGGTGCCCTACGTGGATGCCGGTGCCGCTGGCATAGGGGAACATGTCCAGCACGTAGAACTTCGGCCGGCCGGCGACGAATCCGGCGGCCATCGGTCCCGAGGGGTTCGGCGAGCTGAAGGTCCCCGACGCTGCCCACCGGTCCTGCCAGCGCAGTTCGATTTCCCCGGCCAACTCAGCGGTGTACCGGAACGGCGGTACCGTGCCGGTGTTGTCCGCGGTCCCGGCGGGCTCCGGCCGTCCGGCTGGCTCCGGCTGGTCGGCCTGCTCGGCCGGCTCCGGCTGCGTCGCTGTCGTCAGTCGCTCGCTCATGGCGTCGTTGCCTCTCGCGGTTGCCCCATCGGGGAAATCAAGGGAAATAAAAAAGCCCCTCACCGTGAGCATGAGGGGCGGCCGCGCTGACTTACTGCGTCAGTGCGGCCAGCTGAGAAGGAGGCTGCGGAACGTTGTCACGCGCTCAGCATAGCGTGACACGCGCCGGGGGCGCGATGTGCTTCCGGCCCGCGCCGGGACTGCGTCGGTCAGGCGGCTGCCGACGCCAGGGTGAGCGGCAGTACCGCGGCGGCGCCTGCCTCACGCAGGGCCATGGCGCCGACGGTCATGGTCCAGCCGGTATCGAAGAGGTCGTCGACGAGCAGGACCGGGCCGGCCAGCCTGGTGAGCTCATCACTGACTGCCGGGGGAACCTCGAAGGCGTGCCAGACGGCGCGCAGCCGCTGAGCGCTGTTGTGCTGACGGCCGCTTCCGGGCAGCGCGGTGGCGCCGGAGGCAGCGTAGGCCAGCGCCCCGAGATAAGGCAGCCGGCCGATCGCAGCGATCCGGCTGGCCAGGCTCTCGACGAGTCGCGGTCGGGTGCGGGACGGCAGACTGGCCACGCAGACCGGCCGCTGCTCGAAACGCCAGGCGGCAAGCACCTCGACGATCGCGGCGATCAGGTCGCCGGGAACGTCCTCATCGGGCGCCCCCGCTGCGAGCAGGGAACGCAGCCGGGGTCCCCACCCCTGGTCGGTGAGCTTGCCCAGGGCCCGGCCGGGCTGGGCGATGAGCGCAGGGCTGATCTTGCCGGATGCGTCGATGCCGAGGTCGCGCATGCCGGCCGGCCACATCTTGCGCGCCTGGAGTTCGGTGCCAGGGCGGAGGAGCCGATCACGCGCCGCCGCTGCGGTCGAATCGGGCACCGCGGTCGGCCATCGCCGGCCCGTGCAGTTGTCGCACCGGCCGCACGGTGACTCGCCCGGATCGTCAAGTTCGCGCCGCAGGTACTCCATCCGGCATCCGGTAGTGACCAGGTAGCCGAGCATGGCCTGCTGCTCGCGACCGCGCTCGGCAGCGACCCGCGCGTAGCGGTCAACGTCGTACGCCCAGTCCTGGCCGGTCGCGACCCAGCCGCCGGCCACCCTGCGGACCGCGCCGTCCACGTCGAGCACCTTGAGCATCATCTCCAGCCGCCCGCGGGCGAGGTCAACCCGCGTCTCCAGGGCAGCTGTGGACAGCGGCTGGCCAGCCTGTGCCAGGGCTGACAACGTGCCGCGCACCACCGCTTCCGGCGGGAAGGCCAGTGAGCCGAAGTAGGCCCAGATGTCGGTGTCCTCCCGGCCGGGCAGCAGGATCACCTCGGCCCGGTCCGTCCCCCGGCCTGCCCTGCCGATCTGCTGGTAGTAGGCAACGGGCGACGGCGGTGCGCCGAGATGAACGACGAAGCCGAGGTCTGGCTTGTCGAAGCCCATCCCCAGCGCGCTCGTCGCCACCAGTGCCTTGACCTGGTTCGCCAGCAGGGCGTCTTCGGCTGCCAGCCGGTCAGCGGGCTCATCCTTGCCGGTGTAGGGCAGCACGCCAAGGCCGCGCTCGCGGAGGAAGGCCGCGGTCTCGTGGGCCGCGCCGACGGTGAGCGCATAGATGATCCCGGAGCCGGGCAGCTGGTCGAGGTAGGCGGCCAGCCAGCCAAGCCGGTGCCCGGCAGTCGGCAGCGGCACGACTGACAAGTGCAGGCTGTCCCGGTCCAGTGCGCCGCGCAGCACCAGGGTCTCACCCTCGGCGCCGGCCGAGAGCTGCTCGGCTACATCGCGAGTGACCCGCGCGTTGGCGGTTGCGGTCGTCGCCAGGACCGGCACGCCCGGCGGCAGCTCGGACAGCAACGTGCGTAGCCGGCGGTAGTCGGGCCGGAAGTCGTGACCCCAGTCGGAAATGCAGTGCGCCTCGTCCACCACCAGCAGGCCGGCCGCCACTGTCAGCTTGGGCAGTACCTGATCGCGGAAGCCCGGGTTGCTGAGCCGTTCGGGGCTGACCAGCAGCACGTCAACCCGGCCTGCCGCGACCTCCGCGTAGACCTCCTCCCACTCCTGCGCATTGCCCGAGTTCACCGTGGCGGCCCGGATGCCGGCCCGGCGCGCTGCCTCGAGCTGGTTGCGCATCAGCGCCAGCAGTGGCGAGATGATCAGCGACGGCCCGGCGCCGCGGGCCCGCAGCAGCGCCGTGGCCGCGAAGTAGACAGCGGACTTGCCCCAGCCCGTCCGCTGCACGACCAGAGCCCGTGCGCGGTCCTCGACCAGCGCCCGGATCGCTGCCCACTGATCCTCCCGCAGCCGGGCGCCGGGACCGGCCAGGGCCGTCAGGAAGCGTTCCGCCTCGGTCCGGAGCGGGTTCAGCGGCAGGTCGGCGCGGGTCATGTGGACCTTGGTATGCGGGTCATGTGGTCCTTGGTATCAGGCCGTGCCGACAGTCCGCTGCCCGTCATGCGAACCTTGAGCGGGAACGGAGGTATCGGGTGAAGAGCGGGGAATCGGTGACGGCATCCCGGCGGCGCGAGGTCAGGCTGCGGTCGGCTCGCATCGCGCGGTCCGGGCCGGGCGCGCCGGCGGCGATGGCCAGGTTCGCTTCCGGCAAGCTGGCACACCAGGGTACAGCGCTGCTGATGGTCGGCGTGCTAGTCCTCGGGATCAATATGCGGGCTGCGATCACCAGCCTGCCGCCCATCTTTCCGGAGCTGGAGTCCGGCCTGCACCTCTCGGCGGCAACCCTGTCGCTGCTGGCCGCGATCCCGGTGCTCTGCTTCGGAGTCTTCTCGGGGGCCGGCGCCCCGCTGAGCCGCCGCTTCGGCGAGGAGCGAGTGCTCGGCCTGGCGGTAGTGCTGCTCGCTGCGGGCCTGCTAATGCGCGGCATTGGCCCGGCCGTGCTGCTGTTCCCCGGTACCGTGGTTGCCGGCGGGGCTATCGCGCTGCTGAACGTGCTGATGCCGAGCCTGGTCAAGCGCCGCATGCCAGCGCGCGCCGGGCTGGTTATCGGGCTCTACCTGCTGATGCTGTCGGCCGGGGCGATCGTCGCATCCGCCGTGGCCGTCCCGGTGTTCAACGCGACCGGCGGCGGCGTGTCGCCAGCCAGCGCGTCCGTCCGGATCTCGCTGGGCTTGTGGGCCGCGCCCGCGATCCTGGCGGCAGTGCTGTGGCTGCCGCAGTTGCGGTACCGGACAGTCCCTGGCGACGGGCAGCCCGGGCAAGCGATCCAGGCAACGGCGGCAAGGCCAGGGGACGCTGTCGTCCCCGGCGCCGCAGCGGTCCGGCCGGCCGGCGGGCTCGCCATGGGCCGGTCTGGCCTGGCCTGGCAAGTGACCTTGTTCATGGGGCTGCAGAGCCTGTCCTACTACGCGACGCTGTCGTGGTTTCCGACCATGTTCAGGGACCGCGGCGTGAGCGCTGTGCATGCCGGGGACTTGCTCGCGCTGATGAACTTCGGCAACGCGGTGACCTGCCTGCTCGTCCCGGTGCTGGCACACCGGGCGGCCGACCAGCGTAAGCTGGCCATCGCGGCGATGGCAGTCACCGGGGCAGGCATTGCCGGCGCGGTGTTCGGGCCTGGCGGACTCGCACCGGAGTTCATCGCCCTGCTCGGCCTTGGCCAGGGGGCGACCCTGGGCCTCGCCATTTTCTACACCATGGCCCGCGCTCCCGATCCGGTCACCGCTGCCTCACTGTCCGCGTTCTCCCAGGGTGCCGGTTATCTGCTGGCAAGCGCCGGCCCGCTGACGATCGGCTTCCTGCACGACGCGACCGGCGGCTGGGCCATGCCCGGCGTGGTCCTGCTCGCAGTAACGGCAGCGGAGCTAGTCACTGGCTGGCTGGCGGGCCGGCCGCTCACGGTTCCCGGCAGAGGGCTCACCCGTGCGAAAATGGCACGCCGCATGTAGCGACCGTCCATGCACGTACATGCAGGTACCGGCACTGTTCATGCGGGCGCGCCGGTACGGCTGGGCAGGGCGAGAGGCGCGGTCGGGCAGCAAGCCCGGACTCAGGCGAACGGCGACGGCCGCCGCAGCAGCCATTGCAGGAATGTCCGCCGCGGCGGGCGCGCCTTGAAGCTTCCGCTGGCTACCTCGCCGCAGACCTGCACCCGCAGCACCACCGGCACGTCCTGCCTGCGGTGGGCCTTGACGCTGGCGCTGCCGCTGCGGACCGCAACGTCGTCGGTGTCGACGATGATCCCTGGCCGGGTCACCAGCAGCAGGCTGCCGCTGTGCACATCGATATCTAGCTGCAGCGCGGGGGCAGTGATCACGGCCTTCGTCAGATCCAGCTTGACGCTGCCGCTGGCGACGGTGATCTCCATTCGCTGCGGCACTACCCACTGGCCGTCGCGCTTGGCGGCACCGCTCCCGCAGTTGATCCTGACTAGCTCCTTGGCTGCTGCTCCTGCGAGCGCCTGGCCGACGGTCGGCGCAAACCCGTCCGGTAGCGGTGCGGCGGGCAGGTCGGTCGTCAGGACCGCGAGCTCGCTGAAGGTGCGGGCCGTCAGTGCCGCCTCGAGGCGCTCGTCGAGTTCCTCGGCCGTGAGGCGCCCGTCGCCTGCCGCAATCCGGAGCAACTCGACGACCCGGTCCCGGTCCGTGTGCGAGGCTCTGAGCTCTGCCGGTGGCTCAGCCGGCCGGTCCAGCGGGGAAACTTCGCCAGTCATGGGACATACTGTAGAGGCCAGCCGTGGCAGGCGGGACGCTACGGCACGCGGGGTCCCGGCTTCCGGGCGAAGCGGGATTGTCCGGTGCCGTGGACCAGCCGGAGCCGGGGCTGGCCCGGTGCGGTAGCTAACTTGACCGGCGGTGGTGCACGTCTATTCCCAGCGCCGTGACCAGGTCTGGGTGCGGCAGGCGGATCGAGCAAAAATAGACTCACGCGGTATTGTCTCCCGATACGCCGGGTTTGTGCCTGGCGGCCGGGTCGTGCCGATCACACGAGGAGCAGGTCTAGTGAGCGTGCTGGAGCGCATCCGTAGCCCGCGGGACGTTAAGGAACTCAGCGCGGAGGAACTGCCCCGGCTGGCCGCTGAGCTCCGCGATCATCTGATCAATGTGGTGACAAGGAACGGCGGTCACCTCGGCCCGAACCTGGGTGTGGTCGAACTCACCATCGCCCTGCACCGGGTCTTTGATTCCCCCGTCGACCGGATCCTGTTCGATACCGGTCACCAATCCTACGTCCATAAGCTGCTCACCGGCCGGTATCCGGAGTTCGGCACACTGCGGCAGCGCTACGGCATCACCGGCTACCCGAATCGCGCGGAATCGGATCACGATCTGGTCGAGAACTCGCACGCGTCGACCAGCCTGTCCTACGCCGACGGCCTGGCCAAGGCGTATCAGCTGCGCGGTGAGATGGACCGCTGCGTGGTCGCGGTGATCGGGGATGGCGCGCTGACCGGCGGCATGTCGTGGGAAGCTCTCAACAACATCGCCGCCGCCAAGGACCGCCGGGTTGTCATCGTCGTCAACGACAACGGGCGTTCCTACCAGCCGACGATCGGCGGCCTGGCCGACCATCTGGCCTCGGTGCGGGTGTCGCAGCGCTACGAGCAGGTTCTCGACTACATCAAGACGTCCCTGTCGCACACGCCGCTGGTCGGCGCGCCGCTGTTCGAGACGCTGCACGGGATCAAGAAGGGCCTGAAGGACGTCCTGCAGCCGCAGGTGCTGTTCGAGGATCTCGGCCTGAAGTACCTCGGGCCAGTCGACGGTCATGACGAGTTCGCAGTCGAGCATGCCCTGCGCCGGGCCCGCGACTTCGGCGGCCCCGTCCTGGTGCATGTCATCACCCGCAAGGGCTTCGGCTACCCGCTCGCCGAGGAGAACGACGAGGACTGCCTGCATCAGGTCTCGCCCGCGCCGACGGCCAGCCCCGCCGCGGGCAACGGCCAGGCAGCCGGGACGCCGGCGCCGGGCCGCCCGTGGACGCAGGTCTTCGGGGAGGAGCTCACCGCCATCGCCGCCGAGCGTCCTGACATTGTGGCGATCACCGCCGCGATGCTGCACCCTGTCGGCCTGGGGAAGTTCGCCAGCGCCTATCCCGACCGGGTCTTCGACGTCGGCATCGCGGAGCAGCACGCGGTCACCAGTGCGGCGGGCCTGGCCATGGGAGGCATGCACCCGGTCGTCGCCGTCTACGCCACGTTCCTCAGCCGGGCATTCGATCAGGTGCTGATGGACGTGGCGCTGCACCGGCTGCCGGTGACTTTCGTGCTGGACCGGGCGGGCGTAACGGGGCCGGACGGTGCCAGCCACCACGGGATGTGGGACGGATCAATTCTGCAGGTAGTGCCGGGTATGCGGATCGCGGTGCCCAGGGATGGCGCCAGGCTTGCCGAGCTGCTCAGGGAGGCCGTCGCGGTCGATGACGGCCCGACTGCCGTGCGCTTCCCCGGCCGGCTGACCATTGCCGACGTGCCTGCCGTCGGCCGGATCGGCGGGATGGACGTGCTCCGGCAGGCAGCCGATCCGGCCCGGCGCGATGTCCTTATCCTGGGCGCGGGACCGATGGCGGGAGTATCCGCGCAGGCAGCTGACCGGCTGGCCGACCAGGGGATTGGCGTGACAGTGCTGGATCCGCGGTGGGTCAAACCGCTGGATGCCGCGCTTCCTGACGTGGCGCGGCGCTACGGCTTGGTGGCCACGGTCGAGGACAACGGCAGGGTTGGCGGGTTCGGCGACGCGGTCGCCAGGCTTCTTCGTGACAACGACGTGGATACGCCGGTCCGCACGTTCGGCCTGCAGCAGAGCTTCCTGGAGCATGGCGAGCGGGCCGCGCTGCTCGACGCGCAGGGCCTGACCCCGCAACACCTGGCGAGACGGATCACCGAACTGGTCGCGCGCCGCTCCCCGGAGCTTGCTGACGAGGGCCAGCGGCTGAGCTGACGGCGGGCAAGCGGCTGAGCTGACCGGCGCCCGCGTACCGCTGCCGGTGGCGCGACGGTCCCGGCAAGTGCGCGTTTCCCTTACGTGCGCCCGGACTTTGCCGTCGGCTGCTGCCCGGTTCCGGCCCTGAAGAACGTGCTGGAACTCGGGACCGGAGCGAACGAGCCGAAGGGCGGTCCGAGGCTCGCCGATTCGAACGTCAGCTGCCAGATCTGCCCCACGTTGGCGCCGTAGACCGCGCCCGGGCAGTCCTTGCCGCCAGACTGCGAGCGATAACACGAGGCCGGGCCGGCCATCGGATGGCTGACCGGCCCGGCCGGGTTGAACTCCGACACGAACCCGGCCAGCTTTGGCGTATAGCCGGCGAACGCGGCGAAGTCGTAGTTATTGGCTGTCCCGGTCTTGCCGGCCTGCGGCACTGCAGCGCCGTTCCGGCTGAAGCCGTCGCCTTTCGCGGTGCCGCTGCTCAGCACGCCGCGCAAGATGTAGGTGGCGGCAGCCGCGACGGCGGCGGAGAACACCCGGTGGCAGCCCGCTGAGGCGACCGGAAGCTGCCTGACCAGCCCCGCGCTCGAGCCGGGCGCGGTGATCCGGCTGATGGCGACGGGCCTGCAGTAAATGCCGCCGGCGGCAACTGACGCGTAGGCGGCAGCCATCGTCAGTGGCGACACGTTGACCGAGCCGAGCGTGAATGACGGCACGTCGTCGGCGGGCGGCTGGTAATCAGCGGTGCCGGGCTGGCCGGCCGGCGCCAGCAGAGAGCCGCCGTCAGCGCGGTGATCGCCCATGCTGACCGCAGTCCTGACCACCTTGCACAGGCCGACTCGTCGTTCAAGCTGGGCATAGAACACGTTGACCGACTGCGTGGTCCCGGTGTACAGCGAATAGGTGCCAAGCGCCGGGCCGTCCGCGTTGGCAACCGGGAACGAGCCGGTCCGCTTGCCCGCGCAGGTGTAGTACGGGCCGACCACCGCGCGCGCGGGAAGGGTCATGCTGAAGCCGAACGGTATGCCCTCCTTGAGGGCCGTGATCAGCGTGAACAGTTTCGCCGCCGAGCCGCTCTGCACCCCTAGGCCGCCGTCCTGCGGAGCGTCGACGGCATAGTCGATGCTGTCCTGATAGCGCCCGTTGCCGTACGGCCGGTCAACCGCGATGGCTGCCACGGCTCCGGTGCCGGGCTGGATCAGCACCTCGGTAGCCGCGTTCTGACCGGGGTTGTCCGCCGCCGGCGGCGCGGGCACCATGAAGTCGACCGCGTTCTGCGCCGCACTCTGGTCCCGCGGATTCAGCGTCGTGTAGATCGTCAGCCCGCCGGTGGTGTTCAGCTCCTGCCAGGCGAGGCGGTAGGCAGGGTTGGTCCGCAGCTCGGCGATCACGTAGTCGCAGAACCAGGCCGCGGACGCCGGGGCTGCGCCGAGGCAGCCCTGCTGTACGGGCTGCGGCCGGAACCGCACGCCGAGCGGCGCCCGGCTCGCTGCGGCCGCGGTGGCCTTGCTGATGTAGCCGAGCTGCGCCATCCGGCCAAGTACCACGTTCCGGCGCTGCGTCGCCATAGCTGGGTCGGTCAGCGGGTCGAAGAGCGCCGGGTTCTCTACCAGACCGGCCAGCATCGCCGACTCGGGCAAGCTGAGGCTGGCTGCAGTCCGGCCGAAGTAGCTCTCGGCCGCCACCTCGATGCCATAGACCTGGTTCGCGAAGTACGCGACGTTCAGGTAAGCGGCCAGCAGCTGGTCGAGTGTCAGCTCATGCTCGACGTTCGCGGCTATCCGGAGCTCGCGGATCTTGCGTCCGATGGTTTCGGCGACCGCGGCCTGCTGCTCCGCGCTGCTGGTTGCAGTCAGCAGCGAGGCGTTCTTCACGTACTGCTGCGCCAGCGTCGAGCCGCCCTGCACCTGCCTGCCGGTCAGATCGGCGACGAGCGCACGAGCCGTGCCGCGAAAGTCAATCGCGCCATGGTGGTAAAAGCGCGAGTCCTCGATAGCCACGATGGCGTCGCGCATCGCCGGCGCGATCTGGTCATAAGTGACCGGTACCCGGTATATGTCGTTCGGGTAGTAGTAGGTGATCAGCCTGCCGCGCGAGTCCACGATTTCGGACCGGCCCGGCAGCTCGGCAAAGGCCGGCACCCGCAAGTCGTTAAAGGCCTGCGCGGCGTCGCGGGCAGCAATCCCGGTCATCCCTGTGACGGTGAGGGCCATACCGCTGGCCAGCAGCCCGGCCAGGACGGCGAGCACTGCCAGTTCGCCGATCGCGTGCACGATGGCGGCGGCCGTAGGCCGGCCCCGGCTAGCTTTCACGCAGTGTTCCCACTTCACCTGACGGCGGCAACTGAACGCGGCCGTTTCCGGTAGCGCTTGAACGGCCCGGGATTGCGGATACCCGGTACCGGCTCAAGACAATGCGGACTAGGTGCTAAGAGACGGCAAAGGGGATACCGCCACAGCAGCTGCCGTTCTCAGTTGCGGAAACTGGCCTGGCCGAGGCGCAGCCGCAGCCGGAGCGAGCGGGTTAGCTCACTGACCTCGGTCACGTCGAGGAGCCTGGCGGCCATCAGGTACACCACGAGGCCGCCGCCGCCGCCGACGGCCACGATGGCCAGGGACGTGGCGGTGCCAGCCGGGGCGATCCGGTCGGTGATCACCGATACCGCGACCGCGAAGACCACGCCGGGAAGGGCCGCGATATGCATCCGCAGCAACGTCCTGCCGATTCGGCGGGTGTCCAGGCCGCCTATCCGCCTGGATAGGATCCGCCACAGCCAGACCGACATCACCAGGCTCGCCACCCCGAACCCGACGCCGAGGCCGGCCACGACGTCAGCGGGCGGCAGGACCAGTAGGGCGGCGACGGCCAGCACGATGCTGACCGCCATCGAGACCGAGCCGACCAGCGCTGGCGTCCGGCTGTCGTGCATAGCGTAGAACGCCCGCAGCAGCAAGTTGAACAGCGTGTAGGGGAGCAGGCCCAGGCAGAAGACCCCGAAGACGACGCCGAGGTAGCGGGCGGAGGCGGCGGAGGTGCTGCCGTGGCCGAAAATGCCCCGCGCGAGCGGCGGACCGAGGACGGCGAGAATCATCGCGGCCGGCACGATCACGACCGAGGACAGCCGGGTTGCGGCGGAAAAGTCCCTGCTGAGCAGGCGGTGCGCGCCCGCGGCGGCATGCGCGCTCATTCTCGGCAGCATGGCCGTGATCACCGAGACGCCCACGATCGCGTACGGGAGCTGGAAAAGCTGCCACGCGTTGCTGAACGCGGCGTATCCGGCTCCCGCACACGTCTGGCAGACGCGCGCGCCAGCATCGTTGGACACGATCGTGGTCGTCACCAAGGACAGCTGAGTCGCCAGGATGTACACGAACATCCAGCCGCTCATACGGCCGATCTCGGCGACTTCTGCCCGCCTGAAGTCAAACCGGGGCCGCCAGCGGAACCCGACCCGCCGCATCGACGGCCACAGCGCGACCGTCTGCAGCACGATGCCGACAGTTGTCCCGACGCCGAGCAGCCGGACCTGTCCGGCCGAGATGTCCTGCGGGGTACGGTTGGTGCCCGCAACCGCGATCATCGCGACGCTGACCCCGATGACCACCAGGTTGTTCACGGCCGGCGTCCACATGGGCGATGCGAAACTGCCGCGGGCGTTGAGTATCGCGCTCGCCAGCGAGCTCACGCCGTAGAAGAAGATCTGCGGCATGAAGAAGTAAGTGAAGATCACCGTCAGGTGATAGGTAGCCGCGTCGGGCATGCCATGGCCGTAGATGGCCGTGAGCGGCACCGCCGCCGCGGTGGCGATCACCGTGATGCCGCCGAGCGCGATCACTCCGAGGGTGAACATGCGCTGGTCGTACGCCTCGCCGCCATCGTGGCTTGTCTTGGCGGCGTTGACCAGCAGCGGTACCACCACGCTGGTGAGAATGCCGCCCAGCGCCAGGCTGTAGACGGCATTGGGCAGGTTATTGGCGACGTTGTAGGCGTCGCCCAGGTTCTGAGTGCCGATCGCGTACAGCAGGACCGCAGTCCGAAGGAAGCCGGTGAGCCGCGAGACGATCGTGCCGAGCGCCATCACGCCGGTGGAGCGGGTCAGGCTCGGCCTGGCCGTCGGCCGGCTCGGGCTGACCGTCGGCCCGCTCGGGCTGGCCGTCGGCCCGCTCGCGCTGCCGGGGCCAGCCGTGCCTGCGGGGTTACCAGGGGTGACAGCTGTGCCGGGCGTGCCAGCTGTGCCGGGCGTGCCAGCGGTGTCGTCTCGATCCGCGGCCGTCATCGACCCCCGCCAGGTCGCGCGGTCGCGAGGGCGGACCGGAGCTTGGCCCGTGCCGGCCGCTGAGCATCCCTGGCGCGCTGGATCGACGTCGCGCGCGCGACCTCCTCGAGATTGTCGGCGAGCGACGGAAGATCCGCGGCACCGTAGCGCCGGGTGACCGCTGCGCGGATCAGGAAGTCAGCCAGCCCGGGGTTCTTCGGCAGGCACGGCCCGCGCAGGTAAGTGCCGATCGCGGCGCCGAGCATGACGCCTTCGGTGCCGTCACCGTTGTTGCCGCGCCCGCTGAGGACATGGCCCAGTGGCCGCGCCGTCGTGCCGAGGTAGGTGCTGCCACCGTGGTTCTCCCGGCCCACCAGTAGCGTGTCCCGCCAGCGGACGACCAGTTCGCCGGCGCCGCGGTCGCTGCGGGCCGGCGGGATCGTGCCGTAACGGCCGCTGAGCGACTCGCTGTGCCGTATGGTCCAGGTGTCGAACAGGCTGATGCCGGGGAGTTCCGCGCCCCGCTCGGGCTGGCAGAAGCGGCCGAACAGCTCATAGCTGCCGCCGACCGCAAGCGCAGCCGCGCCCAGGGCGACTGCCTCCCTGATGCCCGAGCCTTTCACTGTCCGCAGATCGGGGGCGACGAGCGCCTGCCGAGGCTCGTCGCCGCCACCGATAATGATCAAGTCCAGCGCATCCGGCCGGAGGCAGTCGCCCAGCCGCAGTTCGGTCACGTCGGCCGCGATGCCGCGCCACTCGCAGCGGCGCACGATCGTCTCGACGTTGCCGCGATCACCGCAGGTCGACATGATGTCCGGGTACAGGTAACCGACCGTGATCCTCAGGCCCGCCATCGGCCGCCTCTCGCCTGCTCGCGCGTCACCTTCCGGCCCGCGTCCGGGCTGGTTAGCGCCGCGCGCCGGCGAGCTGGCGACGTCCGAGCTGCTCCCGCTCGATCCAGCTGTCGATGACCCTATCGCTCTCCCAGGACGTGATCAGGGCGTAGCGCGGCCGCGGGCCAGGGTGCCATACCACGTGCCAGAGCCGCTCGGTGTCGATCACCAGCTGCATGCCGGGATGCAGCCTGATCCGTGTCTCGGTGGCGGGATCGTCTTTGTCCTCGCGCAGGATGAACATCGACTCGCCGGGCGTGTCGTCCAGCTCGAGCCAGGACCGGATGACCCAGCCGGACCCGTCCGGGTTCAGCCGGTTGTTGTCGTCGAGGTGCAGCTGGCGGAGGGCGGTCGGCTCGTCACTGGGATTGAGCTTGATCACGCGGACCCGGCCGTAGTTGCCGCCGATCTCCTCGACATAGCGGGCAAGGCTGGGTGCGAGCATGCGGTTCGCGGTCCAGATTCCGTCCTTGTCCGGCTTGCCGTGGTCCCAGAAGCCGCGGCAGTCCATCTCGCCGGTCGCGGATGCCAGCGGCGCGAAATTAGTGTCGCCGCCGCTCTTCCAGTCCATGTACTCCAGCGATTCCCATTCAGCCGGAGCAATTGCGGGCCCTTGCCGGTTGCGTAGTACTACGTAGCCTTTATCCGCCATGATGTCGAGCTTGTGGTGCATGCGTTCCCCCCGTGCTGGCCTTCGATTCCCCCAATCTCCGGTGCTATTTCCCAGTAGGCCAGCCGGCTACTCTGCCCGGCCTGGCTGAATACCCGGTTGTAATGGCCATTTTGCCAAGCACTTACGGCTCTTCGAGGTTAACCGGGATCGTGTTTCCGTCTGGTGACCGAGCGTGATTGGCGTCGGGCAGCCTGGGGGGCGGGTCTGCGGGTTCCGCGGGTGCAGGCGGTGCGGACCCGGCGCCGCTGGTTCGCGGGGTTGCGGAAGGAGTAGGCCTGGCGGGCCTCGAGTTTGGCGATCCTGTTCAGGGCCTCGGACTTGGCGTTGCTCACCCCGGTGAGGACCGCGGCGACTATATCGTTCTCCCAGCGGGAGATGGTCCGCGCGAGGGTGAGGAGCTCGGGGATGTCGTCGTTGCGGGCGCACCAGTCATAGAAAAGGAAGAGCCGGTCGCGGACGTTGCGCTGGCACGGGGCGGAGCCGGTGACGCGGGCCCGCAGGTTGAGTGCGTCGCGGAGTTTCTCCTTGCCGATCCAGGCGGCCAGGATCTCCTGGCCGTGCCGGCTGCCGCCCAGGGTGTTCATGACCTTGGCGAACTGGCCGGGTGTCAGGTGCTCCAGGTCGCGCGCCAGCAGGGACTTGATGCCGTACTCGGGATCGCCGGACCGGCCGCGGCGGCCGTAGCGGCGGCGGACCACCCGCCGGCGCACGTCGCCGGTCATCTTCACCGCGAGCTGGACGACGTGGAACAGGTCCACGGCGAGGGTGGCATCCGGCAGCATCCGCCGCACCGCCGAGGCGTAGATCGTGCACATGTCAATCGCCACGACTTCCACCGCGTCGCGCCAGGCCGCCGGCATCTGGGCCAGCCAGTACGCGGCGTCATCGGCGGTCCGGCCTTCCACCTGGCCGAGCAGGCCCTGGTCCCCGGACACGCCGGAGAAGCAGGTGTGCCACCGGTCGGCCAGCAGCACGTACTCGCCCGTCTCCTCCTCGATCCGCCAGCGGGGCCGGCCGCGCCGGTGCTCGTCGATGCCCAGGTGCGCCACCGGGGCCGGCAGCCGCGCTAACACCGGGTCCGCCCGCTCGCAGAACGCCCGGTGGGCGACCGGCCAGGAGATGCCGTGAAAGCGGGCGGCCTCCGCCACCGTGCAGCCCCGCTCCGCGACCTCCGCGCCCGCCAGCTCCCGCAGCCGCGACGTCAGCCGGCACCGCGGCGGCACCGCCGGCAGCGACTCGGTGAACGTCTTGCGACCGCAGCCTGGCTGCTCGCACTTCCACCGCCGCTTGCACCACGCCACCGACACCCCGTCCAGGCCCCGGCTCAGGTCACGCGGCCGGGTGAGTACATGCTCATGCACCCGCCCGGCCGGCGCCTGGCACTGCGGGCAGCGCGCAGCGTCCGGATGGTCGGTGACCACCCAGACGGTGAGCGACCCGTCGGCCTCACGCTCGGCATCAAAGACCCGCAAGCCCTCCACGCCGAACACCGCCGATGCCGTATCCTCGGCCACAGTGCCCGCGGCTTTCTGATGATCATGATTCTCGCAAGATCCATGATTTTAAGAGCCGCGGGCTTCTTGATCACGCCGCCACGCCCGGGCACACCCGCCGTGGCACAACTGCCGTATGACCAGCCGGGCAGCGGTGACGCACTGTCACCAGCCGTAACACGATCCCGGTTAAGCTCGAAGAGCCGCACTTACGTATCTGCGGCGCCGGCGGGCAGCTCGCCGGCACGGTGATCAACATGGGCGCAATCGAGGCGCAATCGCGTCGACGCTGGCGCCGGCCGCGACGATGACCAGGCGATTAGCTGGGATATACCCCGTTACCTGTCATATTCTCGGCTGGCTCTGCGTGCGAGCGAGGGGATTGCTGGCGCGCTGACATGCGGCGGCAGGGCAGAATCTAGTGACATGCGGACTCTTCAGGTAGCAGTCGTCGGCTCCGGCCCAGCCGGCCTGTACACGGCCGAGGCGCTGATCAAGCAAGCCGCGGCTCTCGACCCGCCGCGCGCGATCCGGGTGGACGTGATCGACCGGCTTCCTACCCCGTTCGGGCTGGTTCGGTACGGGGTGGCACCTGACCATAAGTCGATCAAGTCGATCGCCGAGTACCTGCGCAACGTGCTCGAGCACGATGGCGTCAGCTTCGTCGGGGGCGTGCACCTCGGCGACGACGTGACCCGCGAGGACCTGCTGGCCAGCTACGACGCCGTGGTCTACGCCACGGGCGCGATGCGGGACCGGCACCTCGGCATTCCCGGCGAGGATCTGCCTGGCAGCGTGGCAGCCACCGACTTCGTCAACTGGTACTGCGGCCATCCGGACGTCGATCCGGACGCTTTCAGCCTCGACGCAGAATCTGTCGCGGTGATCGGCGTGGGGAACGTCGCAGTGGACGTTGCCCGGATACTGGTCCGCAACCCGGCAGAACTCCGCGAGACGGATGTGTCCCAGCCGGTCCTTGACGCGCTGATGGCCAGCAAGGTCCGCGAGGTCCACATGATCGGCCGCCGGGGTCCGGCGCAGGCCAAGTTCACCACCAAGGAACTGCGCGAGCTGGGCGAGCTTGACGGGGTCGACATCGTGGTCGGCGACGGTGAGGCGGACCTGGACGCCTTCGACGCGACCGGCGAGAGCGCCCGGCTGGCGGCGGCGGACCGGCACGTTCGCGGTAACTACACGGTGATCTCCGACTGGGCCGGGCGGACCCCGACCGGCGCCGGCCGGCGGCTGACCGTCCGGTTCTGGCTTCGGCCGGTGGAGATCCACGGCGGGAACGGGGTCGAAGGGCTCACTCTCGAGCGGACCCGACTCGATGAATCCGGCAAGCTGTCGGGCACTGGCGAGCTAGAGACGCTGGATGTCCAGATGGTGCTGCGCTCGGTCGGATATCAGAGCGTGCCGCTGGCCGGAGTGCCGTTCGACGAGCGGTCCTCGACGGTTCCGAGCGAAGCCGGCCGGGTTCTCGGGGCGGACGGCCAGCCGCTGCCGGGCGAGTACGTGGCAGGCTGGCTCAAGCGTGGGCCTACCGGCGTGATCGGCACGAACAAGTCCGACGCTGCCGAGACGGTCAGGTCGCTGCTGGCCGACCTTGCTGGCGGGCCTGGCCCTGGCGATGTGCAGCTGCCCAGGGCCGGCCTGCTGCGGATGCCTG
>JAJYUU010000269.1 GCA_021792405.1 Actinomycetes bacterium | reverse complement strand
GTACTGGTCCATGATCCACATCATGGCCGCGCGCCTGGCCCGCCGCCAGCCCGCGGCACCACCGGCGCCAGCACCAGCATCGCCCGCCCTGCGACAAGCGGCATGAGGTTTTTAAACAGGCTCTAAGTCCCGCGGCGGTCGCGCCCTTCGCGTCCGCGGAGCCGGGCAACTTCCGCGAGCTGGTACTCGGGCCTGCGGGCACCGCCAGCGAACCCGTCCTCACCGAAGCAGAGCTGACCGGGGGCGACGTCGCGCTCGGCGCCGCGGACGTCATCATGATCACCCGCGCGACCAGGGGCGCCGGGCTCGCGCTGGCCCACGTGCTCGCCTGCTGCGGTGCCGGGGTGGCGGTGATCGGCCGGGCCAGCGAGCACGACGACGCCGAGCTAGTTGCGGGCTTCGAGCAGCTGCGCTCGGCCGGAGCCCGGGTCAGCTACGAGATCATCGACCTCGACGACCCGGCGAGCCTGGCCGCAGCCGTCGAGCGCATCGAGGACCGTCTCGGGACGGTGACGGCGATCGCGCACGCGGCGGGCCCGGACAGCCCGGTTCTGGTGCGGGAGATCGCCGGCCCGGAGGCAACGGCCAGGGTCACCGAGGAGGCAGCGATCCTTGACCTGCTCACCGGCTCGGTAGCCGCCCGGCCGCTGAAGCTGATCATCACGGTCGGAACCTTGGCCAGCCGGTACGGTCTCGCCGGCGCAAGCCTGCATGCGCTCGGCAGCGCTGCGCTGGCCTGCCGGGCCGCAGAGCTGGCAGCCGCCGGCCACGCCAGCCGGGCACTGCACGTCGACCTGCCCGAGTGGTCTGCTCACGGCCTCGGCGAGTGCCGGGAGTTCACCGATGAGCTCACCGCCGCGGGCGCCGAGACGGTCGACCTCAGCGTCGCCAGCCGGCTGTTGTTCAAGATCATGTCAACTCCGGGCGTGCCGGGCAGCCTTGCAGTCCATGGCCGCGTCGGTAGCCTCCCGGCCGCACCCGCGCCGGTCATCACCCGCGCCGAGCTGGCCGCTGCGGGACTCGCCGACGGCGCCGCGTTCCTGCGCGAGGTCAGCGTGCACTATCCGGGTGCCGAGCTCGTCTGCTCTGCCGGGCTGACTCTAGCCACCGATCCCTATCTGACCGATTACCGGATCGACGGGATGCCCGTGCTGCCGCCCGCGATCGCGCTCGAGGCGCTTGCGCAGGCGGCGTCCGTGCTGGCAGGGCGACCACTGCGACGGCTGGCCAACGTGACGATTGACTCGCCGGTCGTCATCCCGGCTAGCAGGCAAGCCGCACTGCGTATCTGCGCGCTGCGGGACGGCGATGCGATCATCGCGGCGCTGCGCTGCGCGGACAGCTGCTACCAGGTCGATCACGTGCGGGCGGAGTTCAGCTGCACTGACGGACCGGACGAGCTGCCGCACGCCGCCGCGGCGCCAGTCACTGCAGCGCCGGCCACTGCGGCGCCCGCCACTGCGGCGCCCGCCACTGCGGCGCCCGCCACTGCAGCGCCCGCCGCGGCAAGCGCCGGTTCGCTCCCGCTGCAGCAGCTTGGCGCGGGGCCATCCGGGCTGGTCGACGGCGCCGAGCTGTACGGGCCGGTTTGCTTCCAGTCTGGCCGGTTCCGCCGGATCGCATTGCTGCCCGAGGTCACCGCCCGATCAGGCCGGGCGCTGGCCCGTGCCGCGGACGAGCATCCCTGGTTCACCACCGGCCGCCGGCTCACCAGAGACGGCTTCCTGCTCGGCAGCCCCGGCCTGAACGACGCCGTCCTGCAGGTGCTGCAGGCCTGCGTGCCGCACCGCAGGGTCCGGCTGGCCGGCTGCCAGTCCGTGCAGTTCTCCGGCGTCATGACCGCCCAGCCGGTCGAGATCAGGGCCATCGCCGAGCCGGGCCGCATGCTTGCGGCACCGGTGCGCGTTCCCGGTCAGGCAGTGGCTCCAGCCAGCGAGCAGACGGGGACGGGCCTGACGGAAGCCGACACAGTAGCGATGGAAGGCATCACAATAGCGATGGAAGGCGTCACGGAAACGTCGCGGGAAACGCCGCCGTTCCGCCGGTCACGGCGCGGCTGGCGCCGTCAGCACGCCCAGCCGGATACGGACGTCGCGGCGGACGCAAGGGCAGCCGCCAGCATCACGGCTGCGGCCGTCAGCGCCGTGGCTGCCGAAGGCGCGACCAGCGTCGTCGCGGCGGCTGCCGTCAAGCCTGACCTGATGACGCCGCCAGGCCAGCAGCGCGAGCGGGCGGCTAGCCGGTCAGGGCCCGTTCCCGTCGGGCAACTCTGGAATGTCGAAGCAGTCGATGCCGACGGGCGGTTGCTCGCCGCCTGGCGCGGCGTCAGCCTCAGCGACTGCGGCCCGCTGCCGCGTAACGCGGCCTGGCCGCCCATGCTGCTGTCGGTCTTCCTCGAGCGCCGTGCTGCCGAACTTGGCCTCGACAGCGGCCTGCGGGTCACGGTCGGCTGCGGTCACCCCGAGGGCCCGCTGCCGGAACTGCTCAGCGTGCCGCAGCCGGCCGCGCCCGCCGACGGCCAGTCAGCGGCGGACGGGCGCCACGCCGGCCCGGAGCGGCGCGCGGTGAACACCGTTTCGGCAGGGGGTACCGGACCGCTCGCGGGCTACAGCCTGACGTTGCGCGCTCCGGTGCCGGTGGCATGCGGCTGGGTCGCTGTCGAGCCAGCGCACCGCCACCATGAGCGCACCGCTGGCATGGCCGCCGCGTACGCTCAGCTGCGCGCGGAGCTCAACGAGCCGCCAGCCGTCCTCGCTGCCCGGCTGACGGCTGCGGCCGCGGCGCTGGAGATGGCCGGCGTCACCCCGGATCGCCCCGGCGGCGGCCAGCTCAGCGTGTCCTCGATGGCTGCCGACGGCTGGGTCGTCTTCGCGATTGACCAGTCGCTGATCGCCTCTGCGGTCGTCGAGCTCAGCGGCGTGCCGGCGCCGGTGGCCGTGGCGATCCTGACAACGGGGAATGCCCGCCCCGGGCGCCAGGCACCGGACGAGGCGCGGCTGGCAGCCCGGTAACGGGCGGGCTCGGACAGCCATCCGCGCAATCCCGGAGTCGCGGATGGCTGCCCGACGGCCAGGACGCCCGGCTGCGCGCTGATGACGGGACTTAGGCTGACCTGTCACACTAGGTCTAGAACGAGGTTCTAGTCGAAGGCTGCCATAATGACCACACCCGCTGCCAGCTCCGCCCCCATCGACCTGTCACTGATCGACTTCTGGGGCCAGCCGCTCGACGGCAGGCACGCAGACTTCGCCAAGCTGCGCGCACTGGGCAAGCCGCCGTACTTCCTGGTGCCAGAGGGACCGTTCAGCTCACCGGGCGATGGCTATTACGCCTTCGTCTCGCACGCGGACGTGTCAGCGGCGAGTCGCCAGCCAGAGCTGTTCTCCTCCGCGCGCGGCGCGACGAGTATCGAGGACCTTCCCGCCGAGTTCAACGAGTACTTCGGATCCATGATCAACATGGATGATCCCCGGCACGCCCGGCTCCGCCGGATCGTGTCCCGCGCGTTCACGCCCAAGATGATCAAGAAGTTTGAGCGGGACGTGCAGCGCACCGCGGCCGGCATCGTTGACGACCTGCTGGAAACGGGCCCTTGCGACTTCGTACAGCACGTCTCCGCCCGGCTGCCACTGAAGATCATCTGCGAGATGATGGGCATCGGCGATGAGCACTTTGACATGGTCCTGCGCAACACCAACATCATCCTCTCCGGCGCTGACCCCGAGTTCATCAGCGAGAACATGGACGAGGCTGTCACCCAGTTGCTGACCTCCGGCAAGGATCTCGCTGACCTGGTCACCGAGATCGCCGCGGACCGCGCTGAGCACCCCCGCGACGACGTGATCACCGCGCTCGCGTCCGCCAATATCGATG
>JAJYUU010000117.1 GCA_021792405.1 Actinomycetes bacterium | reverse complement strand
CGCTGCCTCGCGCTCCGGCTGGCCCGGCCGATCGCGCTCGCTGCGCTGCTGTGCGCAGTCAGCTGCGCCCTCGCTATCGCCGGATTGCCGGCGCTCGCCCTGTTCGTGCTGCCGGCCGAGCTCCCGCTGACGCTCTGGATCGTCGTCAGGATCAGGGCCGTCCCCCGGCACAGCCGACGACACCTGCCGCGGCTGATGCGAGCCACGATCGCCAGCTGGATGACTGCGGCAGCTCGATATCATAAAAGCGACAAACCTTCTTATAAAGGTAACGGGCTCGGCTCCCCCCCCAGCCCTTGGCCCGCTCGGGCCAGCCGCCCCGTCAGACCCGCTCTCATCGTCCCCGTCGGCCGGGCTCGGCCGGCTGTTACCAGCCAGCCAGGCCATGACTCCAGGCCGCATGCAGCCGACGGGACGACCCCTCCCCGCCGGTCACCAGCAGCGCGGCTCACCCTGACCTGCCCGTCATCGGTCCGGCGCATGTCCCTCCGCTCGCGCGCAACGGCCCTCAGGCCGCGCACTCGCGGCAGACTGGCTGGCCACCCCGGTTGTCCGCAAGCTGGCTGCGGTGGTGCACAAGGAAGCAACTCGAGCAGGTGAATTCGTCCGCTTGACGCGGAATCACCCGGAACGACAGTTCCTCGTTCGAAAGGTCAGCGCCCGGCAGTTCCAGCGACTCGGCGACGTCATCCGGGTCGATGTCAATCGCCGTAGAGGACTTGTCCATCCGCCGCGCCTGCAGTTCCTGCAAGCTGTCCTCGGTGACGTCGTCCTCGGTCTTCCTCGGGCTGTCGTAGTCGGTAGCCATGTGGTTGGTTACCCCTCCATCTTTACTAACATCGTCGCGCGCTTGTAACGCTCAGGACGGCTCGGTTGTGCCCGAATCCGGCGGGGAATTCTGCCACGTCTTCGGGCCCGCTACACCTAGCGGCACAGTTTCATTCGGACGTGTCGCCACTGGCTGCCACCCAAGCCACCGGTTAGCGGGGCAATATGCCGTACGGGGTAGAGACGATCATCACATCCGTCACTGCATACCTTCCGGTAACTTGGCCGATGAGCCGCAGTGGCCGCCACAACGTGCGTATGGTACGAACTCACCACAGGTCTCTCCCGTGCCCAAGCGGAGCCCGGTCTATGCCACGACAAGTACCGTTGCGTCCCGGCGACCCCCGCCGTCTCGGACGGTACCGGCTAGGCGGGCGGATTGACGGCATCCCGTCCGACGACTCGGTTTTCATCGGGCTCGCGCCGGATGGCCACGAAGTCGCGATTAGCCTCCTGCGCGGCGACTGGGCCCTGGACGGGGCTGCGCGGGACCGGTTTGCCGCCGAAGCGGCGGTTGCCAGGCGGGTGCCGCCGTTCTGCGCCGCCCGGATGCTGGATGCCGGGCTGGAGGGCCCGGCCGCGTACCTGGTCAGCGAGTACGTGCCGGGCCCGTCACTGCTGGAACTAGTCGCCGCCGACGGTGTCATGCGGGGCAACGAACTGGAGGCCGTGGCGGTCGCGATGGCAACCGGCCTCGCCTCGGTGCATCAGGCCGGTCTCGTGCACGGGCACTTCGGGCCGGAGTACGTGGTCATGGCACCGCACGGCGCGCCCAGGGTGATCGAGTATGGCATTACGCCGCCTTACGGTATGGCGACCCCGTCGGCTGACATGCTGGCCTGGGCGCAGACCGTGGTCTTCGCCGCGGCGGGCAGGCCGCCCGCCGGCCCGGACGATCTTGCCTTGCTTCCCGAGCACGTCCGGCGGCCAGTAGCCCAGTGCCTGGATCCCGAGCCTGGTGAACGGCCCGCTGCCCGCGCGGTGGTGCTGAGCCTGCTCGGCGATGCCGAGCTACCCGGTGGCGTGCTCGCGGAGGGTGCGAGGCGCGCTGCCGGGCAGGCCGGCCGCATGGCTGACGACCGGGCCGCCTACCAGCAGCCGCCCGCGGGAATCGCGCGAGCGTCCCTGCCGCCCCAGCGACAGCAGGCAGCCCAGCAGCATCCGGCACAGCAGCATCCGGCACAGCAGCATCCGGCACAGCAGCATCCGGCACAGCAGCACCCGCCATCCGGCCCGCACCGCGGCCACCGGGGGCAGGACGACCGGCCGGCCGCCGGGCCCCGGCCAGCCCGGAGCCGGCCGGCGCATGGCGGCATGACTGCCGATCACGGCGCTGGCCGGGAACGGCAGGCCGGGCATGGCGCGGCCGGCCGGGGGCACCGCACGGCCTGGCTGATAGCTGCGGCTGTCGCCGTCGCGGTCGCTGCCGGGGCGGCCGTCCTGGGCCTCGCACAACACCGGCCGGGCCCGACATCGGCTGGCAGCCGGCTCTCGGCCGCTGCCAACCGGACAGGATCCGGGAGCGCGGCACCGTCGCCTTCCGCATCGGTGAGCCACGGCCCGGTGTTGCCGGCCGCGTTCGCCGGATCATGGTCGGGCCTGGTGCGGCAACCGCCGACAGACACCTACCGGGTCCGCGTGACGCTGACGGCCGGGACCAGCGCCGGCACCGTCAGCTATACCGGCGCGGGCGTCAGCTGCTCCGGCACGCTGGCAGTGCTCACCGCGGCGGCGGCGCGGCTGACCCTGAGCCAGGGCATCATCCAGGGCCGGTCGAACTGCGAGAACGGGACCGTGACGATCACGCGGACCGGGGCGAACACGATCCGGTTCCGGTTCGGCAGCAGCGGCCCGACGGCCGCCGGGACGCTCCGCCGCAGCTAGCCAGGCCTGTGCGGTCCGCCGCGGGCTGGCCGGAGATTCAGCCTGCAGGCAGCCGGTCCGCATCGAGGCTCGCGAGCAGATCACGCAGCTCGGCGAACAGCACCGGATCAGCCGCAAGGGTCATCGCCTCGCCGGGTTCGTCGCCGCGCAGGCCGCCAGTCACCGCACCGGCCTCCCGCGCGATAAGCCCGCCCGCCGCGATGTCCCAGTAATGCGTTCCCTGCTCGTAATACGCGTCCACCCGGCCGGCGGCGACAGAGCACAGGTCGACGGCAGCCGCACCGGCCCGGCGGATATCGCGAACTCGCGGCAGGACCGCGGCGACCACCCGGCCCTGCGCGGCACGCTGGCCAGCCGGATAGCCAAAGCCGGTCGCTACCAGCGCATCGCGCAGCTCCAGCCCGCTGTTGCAGGCAAGCCGCCTAGGGCTGCCGTCGAAGGCGGAGTCCAGCCAGGCGCCGCCGCCCAGCGTGGCGGTGAAGGTGCTGCGCTGCAGCGGCACGCAGACCGCGCCCGCCACCACCACCCCGGCTACTTCGGCGGCCACGCTGACAGCCCAGCCGGGCAGCCCGTACAGGTAATTGACCGTGCCGTCGAGCGGATCGACGACCCATCTCACCAGGCCCGTCCCAGTCTGGCCGCCTTCCTCACCCAGGATGGCGTCATCCGGCCGGGCGGCCAGCAGCCGGTCCCTGATCAGGCGCTCCGCGGCATGGTCCATCTCCGTCACCACGTCGGTCGGGCTCGACTTCGTCTGCACGACCGCTGCCTGCCCGTGCCGCGCGAGCAGCAACTCGCCGGCCTCCCGCGCCACGGCGCTTGCCAGCGCGACCAGGTCCGCCGGGTCCGGCATGGCCTGGCTCACCGGGCAGCCGGCCGGGCCGCGCCGCCGCCGCAGCAACTCGCCGGGCAGCTGTCCGGGCCAGCGCCGAGGGTGCCGAGCGCTAGCGGCGCCGATCCGTCGAGTCGCTCACGGACCAGGTCGGTGATCATCGAGACGAACCTGGGGTCGGTGCCAGGCGTGGCTGCCCTGGCGAACTTCAGGCCAAGACGGTGAGCCGTCTGCGCGGCCTCGACATCGAGGTCGAACTTGACCTCCATGTGGTCGCTCACGAAACCGATCGGCACGACTACGACGGCGCGCGCCCCGGCTGCTGCGCGCTCGGCCAGCAGATCGTTGATGTCCGGCTCCAGCCATGGCTGGGCCGGCGGCCCGCTCCGGCTTGAGTACGCCAGGTGCCAGGGCCGGTGGTGTCCGATCTCGGCCGCGACAAGTCGTGCCGCCTCCGTTAGCTGAGCCCGGTAGGCACCCCCGGCCGGCCCGCTGGCGGCGGCCATGCCGACGGGGATGCTGTGCGCGGTAAAGATGAGGTCGAAGTCGTCGCCGTGCAGCGAGTCGGCTGCTCGCTTAGCCGCGGCCGCGAACGCGGAGATGAAACCGGGGTGGTTGAAATACTGCCGGATCTTGTCCACCTGCGGCGCATTGTCCCCGACCTCCCGCCGGGCTGCCTCGATGTCGCCGAGGTACTGGCGGCAGCTAGAGAACGAACTGTAGGCCGACGTCACGAACGCCAGGGCGCGGCCGACTCCGGCGGCTGCCATCTCAGCCAGCGTGCCGGCCAGGTACGGGTCCCAGTTGCGGTTCCCCCAGTAGACCGGGAGATCCACGCCGCGGGCGGCGAAGTCCTCCTCAACCGCCGCGAGCAGCTCACGGCACTGCTGGTTGATCGGGCTGACTCCGCCAAACTCGTAGTAGTGCTCGGCGACCTGCTCAAGGCGCGCCAGCGGGATGTTCCGGCCAGCGGTGACATTCTGCAAGAACGGGATGACATCCGCTGGTCCCTCCGGACCGCCGAAGGAGACAAGCAGGAATGCGTCGTAACCGGCCATGCACCTATCCAACCAGGGCCTGCGACCGGCGCTGACAGCGTCGCTGGTTCTGACTGACTAGCGGTACTGAGCGGCGTACTCGGCCGCTAGCGCGAGCACCTCGCTGACGTACCAGTCGGCGTGGTTGTAATCGAAGATGGCCTGAGACAGCGAACGGCCTCCGGCTGCCGCGCCGTCGGCGCACAGCAGCCGGGCAGCCGATGGCACCGCGTCGTAAGGATTCATCACGTTGGGCGGGCCGGTCTGCCCGAACGCGTCGATGCCCCAGCGAGCCCAGGTCGACGGCAGGAACTGCATAGGGCCGAGCGCCCCCGCCGTCGACGGGCCGACGTTGGCTCCGTCCCCGCTCTCGATCTGCCCGATGGCAGCAAGCACCGTCCACGACAAGCCCGGGCAGTAATCGGCAGCGGACGCCTTGAAAAGCTCCAGGTAGCTTGTCGGCCGCGATCCCGCCGGTACCGAGCTAACCGGAAGCTGGCCGCCCCGGAGCTGTTCGATCCGTCCGCTCGGCCCGAGGATCCTGGATACCTTCCTGACCAGTGCCGCCATCCGCACGCCCGGAGCGCTGATCAGCCCGGCGACCTGGTGCACCAGGCCAAGCCGGGCCGATGTCGCCTGGTTCACCATCAGGTCGACGCCGGCCAGGTTCAGCCGGGCCGCCATACCGAACTTCACGACTTGCGTGGACGATCCGCTCAGTGTGTAGGCAGCGCCGGCCGTCAGCCTGAGTGCCTTGCTCGCGCCCGTGGCGGCGACGAAGTCCCCGCTGGCCAGCGCGGCCCAGAAGGCCTGATCGGACCCGGTGCTGAGCGGCACCCAGGGCCGGAACGTGGCCGGGTCCACGCCGATCACGCTCACCTGGCGGCCGCCCGCGGTGATCTCGGCCCCATCGAAGGTGATCATGTGGCGCAGGCCGCGGATCTCGCGGAGCGCAGCGACCTGTCCGGCCGTCAGTCCCGCGGGCGCCACGATGAGCAGGTCGGGCAGGATGATCTGGCGGAACGTAGTGGCCGAGGCACTCGACGCGGTCGCCCCGTTGCCACCGGACTGCCCGGTGAGCGCAAGCTCACCATCGGCCGGCGCGACCATCGAGCCAGCCGCGGATTCGGCCTGGGCCGACCGGGCCGCGATCGCTGCGCGGGCGGGATCAGCGATGCGCATCTCGATGCCGAGAACTGCAATGGCGGCGACCACGGCGATCCATCGGCTCGCGCTGCGCAGACCACGAGCATTGCCGGCCCGCCGGCTGGCGATCGCGGCCTTCCACTGTGCGCGCCGCAGGAAGTGTCCCATGACGCACCTACGATAACTGCCGCGCCCGCGCAATGGCAGGAGCGCCCGGCGGCCATCGGGCCCGCGGCCGCACGGCACGGCCTGGCGGCCTCACCGCCGCTGCCGATCCGCCCGAGCGGCCACGCGCCAGGTACGGTCGGATCGGAGGTTCCGCACCGAATGACACAAGTGCCCGCCGGGCTCGACGCTGGTGAGCTCGAACCTGGAGAGCCAGAGCCGGCTACCGGCCAGCCCGCTAATGGCCAGCCCGCTAACGGCCAGCACAGCAGCGGCCCGCAGGGGCACGGCTACATCGCGCTGCTGCGCACGCCGGGGGCAGCGCGATTCTGCCTGAGCGGGATGATCGGCCGGATGCCGATGGCCATGTTCGGCCTCGGCACCGTTCTGCTGGTGGCGGCTAGCACCGGGCACTACGCGCTGGCCGGCCTGGTATCGGGCGCGGGCTCGATCGGGTACGCCGCCAGTGCGCCGCAGCTGGCCCGGCTGGCTGACAGGTTCGGCCAGCGCCGGGTGCTCAGGCCGCTGATCGCCATCTTCGCCGCCGCCTGCCTCGTCTTCGTCGCGTGCGCCGAGATCAAGGCCCCTACCTGGATCCTGATGATCACCGGTTGCCTGGCAGGCTCGTCGATGCCGTCGCTCGGATCCATGGTCCGGGCGAGATGGAGCGCGCTGCTGCACGACCCGGCGGCACTGCATTCGGCGTTCGCCCTCGAGTCGGTCGTGGACGAGATGGTGTTCGTGGTCGGTCCCGCGCTGGTGACGCTCCTCGCGGCCGCGGTGCCGCCCGCCGGCGTCCTGCTGTGCGTGGTGCTCTCGGTGAGCGGCACCTTGTTCTTCGCGGCGCAGCGGCAGACCGAGCCGACGGTCAGGGTCCACCCGCCGGGCAGCAGCCTCCAGGCGCCCGGCTCGGCGCCCGGCACCCGGCCGCGGCGGGCTGCCCGTCTCCCCGCGCCCGGCCTGGTCACCATAGCGCCGTTGTATCTTTGCCTCGGCGCGATGTTCGCGTCCATCGACTTGAGCACGGTTGACTTCGCCCAGCAGCACGGGCACAAGCCGCTGGCAGGCTTGATCCTCGGTACTTACGCGCTGGGAAGCGGGGTCGGCGGGCTGTGGTACGGATCGCGCACCTGGCGGGCTCCGGTCGAGCGCCGCTTCTTCCTGACCCTGGTGCTGACGGTGGCCGGCGTCGCCACTTTCTGGGCTCAGCCGAGCCTGATCTCACTCGGCGCCGCGACTCTCGTCGCCGGCCTGACGATCGCCCCCACGCTCATCGCCGGATACGGGCTGATCGAGCGGCAGGCCCCGGCGGCGCGCCGTACCGAGGCAATGACCTGGCTGTCCTCTACTATCGCGGTCGGGGTGGCAACAGGCTCTGCGGTCTGCGGACGGATCATCGACACCGCCGGGCCGCGCTGGGGGTACGGCTTCGCGGCGGGTTGCGGCGTTATGGCAGTGACGGCGTACCTGCTGGGACGGGGGAGATTGGGTGCGACACCTGAGGCCAAAGTTGCACAATGGGTCGATGGGTAACGGGTCCGGCCGGCCGGCCGCAGCGTGGCATAACTGGGCTGGCAACGTCACCGCCAGCCCGAGCCGGGTGGTGTCCCCCGGCTCGGCGGCCGAAGTAGCGGCAGAGGTGCGCCGTGCCGCGACCGACGGAGTGAGCGTGCGGATGACCGGCAGCGGCCACTCGTTCACGCCTGTCGCAGTCACCGACGGAGTGCAGTTGCGCCCGGATCGCCTTACCGCGATCCGCTCCGCCGACGCCGGGGCCGGAACAGTGACCGTCGAGGCCGGCTGCCCGCTGCAGGTGCTCAATGCCGAACTTCTCAGCCGCGGCCTGTCGCTGGCCAACATGGGCGACATCCAGGTGCAGACGGTGGCCGGCGCGACCCAGACCGGCACCCATGGCACCGGCAGGGACGTGGGCGGGATGGCGGCGCAGATCGCCGGCCTGGAGCTCGTGCTCGCCGACGGCAGCATCGTCACCTGCTCGGCGGAGGCGCCGAGCGGCGGGCTGAGGTTCCCCGACGGCAGCGCGGCGAACCTGTTCGACGCCGCCAGGGTCGGGCTCGGCGCGCTCGGCATCGTCACTGCGCTGACCTTCCGGGTTGTTCCCGCATTCCTGCTCCAGGCCCGTGAAGAGCCGATGACCTGGTCTGAGGTCTTGAGCCACCTGGACGAGCTGACCGCAGACAACGAGCACTTCGAGTTCTACTGGTTCCCGCACAGCGAGGGCTGCCTCACCAAGCGCAATAACCGGACCGACGGCCCCGCCCGACCGCTCCCCCGCTGGCGCTACCTGCTGGACGACGAGATCCTGTCGAATTCCGTCTTCGGCCTGACCTGTCAGCTCGGCCGTCAGGTCCCGGCGGCGATCCCGGCGATCAACTCGGTCGCCGCCAGGGCGCTCGGTGCCCGGACCTACGTCGACGCCGCGTACAAAGTGTTCACCAGCCCGCGGCGGGTGCGGTTCAAGGAGCAGGAGTACGCGATACCCCGCGCGGCGCTGCCGGACGCGCTTGCCGAGGTGCGCGCGCTGTTCCGGCGCCGCGACTGGCGGATCAGCTTCCCGATCGAGGTCCGCGTGACTCCGTCCGACGACGTCTGGCTGTCGACGGCGTACGGCCGCGACAGCGCCTACATCGCCATTCACGTTTTCCACTCCGCACCGCACGAGCAGTACTTCACCGACGTCGAAGCCGTCATGACGTCCGTGGGCGGCCGGCCGCACTGGGGAAAGATGCATACCAGGGACGCCGACTACCTGGCCGGCAGCTATCCGCGGCTGTCGGAGTTCGCCGCACTGCGGGACCTGGTCGATCCGGACCGCCGGTTCGGCAACGGCTATCTCCGGCAGGTTCTCGGCTCGTAGCCGGCCAGGCTGGCCGGAAACAGCGCGTTCCCGGCAGGAAATATCGGGCCGGGATTTCGCGCGGCCTGGCTCCGGCCAGCATTGGCACCGCGTGTCCCGGGGGACAATGGAGTACGTGCGATTCCTCAGCCAGCCAGTTCACGACCTGACCTACAGCGACGTTTTCCTCGTGCCGAACCGGTCGGACGTCGGATCCCGCCTCGACGTGGACCTGACCACCAAGGACGGCAGCGGAGCCACCATCCCGGTCATCGTGGCGAACATGACCGCCGTGGCCGGCCGCCGGATGGCCGAGACGGTCGCGCGGCGCGGCGGGATGGCGGTGCTGCCGCAGGACATACCAGTCGACGTCGTTGCAGAAGTGATTTCCTGGGTCAAGTCTCGCGACCTGGTTCATGACACGCCGCTCACCCTGAAGCCGACCGACACCACCGGGCACGCGCTCAGCCTGCTGCCGAAGCGGGCGCACGGAGCCATCGTGGTCATCGGGGACGACGGCAGGCCGGTCGGCGTGGTAACCGAGGCCGACTGCACCGGCGTCGACCGGTTCACCCAGCTCGGGCAGGTGATGTCGGCCGAGATGCTGACGCTGCCGGCCGGCGCCGATCCGGAGCGCGCCTTTGGCCTCCTGCACGACGGGCGGCACCGGGTCGCGCCGGTCGTCGACGCCGACGGCCGCTGCGTCGGCATCCTCACCCGGACCGGGGCGCTTCGGGCGACGCTTTACCAGCCCGCGCTCGACCGGCGCGGCCGGCTGCGGATCGCCGCCGCGCTCGGCGTCAACGGCGACGTGCCGGGCAAGGCCAAGCTGCTCCTGGATGCCGGCGCCGACCTGCTGGTTGTCGATACCGCGCACGGGCACCAGGACAAGATGGTGCAGGCGCTGCGATCCGTCCGCGAGCTGAGTCCCGCGGTTCCGATCGCGGCCGGGAACGTGGTTACCGCCGCCGGTGTCGCCGACCTGGTCGCCGCCGGGGCGGACATCGTCAAGGTCGGCGTCGGGCCGGGCGCGATGTGCACGACGCGGATGATGACCGCGGTGGGCCGCCCGCAGTTCAGCGCTGTGCTGGAGTGCGCGGCTGAGGCCCGGCGACTCGGCCGGCACGTCTGGGCCGACGGCGGCGTCCGGTATCCGCGTGACGTCGCGCTGGCGCTGGCAGCCGGCGCGTCCAGCGTCATGATCGGCTCCTGGTTCGCAGGCACCTGCGAGTCCCCCGGTGACATCTTCCGCGACGCCGACGGCCGGCTGTACAAGGAGAGTTTCGGCATGGCCTCCGCGCGCGCGGTGCGGCTGCGGGCCGCAGCCGACTCGCCGTTCGAGCGGGCCAGGAAGGAACTGTTCGAGGAGGGCATCTCCTCTTCGCGCATGTACCTGGATCAGCAGCGGCCCGGCGTCGAGGACCTGCTCGACTCGATCACGGCCGGATTGCGCAGCGCTTGTGCGTACGCGGGCGCGGAGAGCATCGAGGGCCTGCACGAGCGCGCCGTTGTCGGCATCCAGAGCGCGGCCGGTTACGCGGAAGGCATGCCGCTGCCCGCTGGCTGGTGATCCGCCGGTTACGGCTCATGATCACGCGAGAAAGCGGGGCGGTCAGGGACAGGAACGCGCACACGATCATGTCCGGCCTATGACCCCGCGCTGCCCCCGCGCTACCGGGGCGAGCCCGCTTGCGACCGGCCGCGCTCGATGATGGCATCACGGCGGCGGGCAACCTGGCTGCTGTCGATTCCGCCCGCGTGCCAGCGCTCATGGGCGGCGGCCTCGATCTTCGCGGCATCGCCGGCGGTAACCCGCGCGCCGTCGCGGTACGTCGTGAAGATCGCCTGCACTGCCGCCGGATCGCTGGAGGCAGCGTCCGCGGCGAGCCGCACGGAGAAGTCGAGCAGTTCCGGATGCCGGACAACGTGGTTGACCAGGCCCCACTGCAGGGCGGTGCGAGCGTCGACGAAGTTCCCGGTAGCGCTCATCTCCCTGGCCCGGCGCAACCCGACAGCGGCGGGCAGCTGGACGGTGAGTCCCCAGCCCGGCATGATCCCGACCCGGGCATGCGTGTCGGCGAAACTGGCCCGCTCTGACGCGATCAGGAAGTCGCACGCCAGCGCCAGCTCGAGGCCGCCGGTCACGGCTGCCCCGTTGACCGCGCCGATGAGCGGCTTGGACAGCGGCGGCAGGACAGGTCCGGATGCCGCCGACAGCGGTCCGCGAGGCTGGCCAAGCTCGGTCAGGTCGAGCCCGGCGCAGAAGGCGGGGTCAGCTCCGGTCAGCACGATCGCCCGGACCGCGGGGTCGGCGCTGAGTTCGGCCACCGCGGTCCGCAAGCTGGTCAGCAGCGCGGCAGAAAGCGCGTTGCGCCGGGCCGGACGGTTGAGCGTGACGACCGCAACCAGGTCACGGATCTCGCACAATACGTCCGTCACGCAGAGCCTCCCTGGGCTGACGATACCGCGCCGACGGCCAGCTGACCCTGTTCCAATCGGGAAGGCCCGGAGCCAACCCGCGCGCGGGCATGCTCAGCCGCGCACTTGGCGGCCGCCCGCATAGACCGCCCGGATATTCGCCTTAAGGTTGGCCAGGTCGAATGGGTCGCCATCGAGAACGACGATGTCCGCTCGCTTTCCTGGCATGATCGTGCCAGTCTCATCGCCGAGCTGCAGCAGCTCGGCAGCCGAGCTGGTCGTCGCAGCCAGCACCTGAGCCGGGGTCAGCCCGCCAGCAGCCATGAGCGGCAGCTCGTCGAGGTTACTGCCATGCGGCCCGACGCCGCTGTCGGTGCCCATGGCGATCTTGACCCCGGCCGCGGCCGCGCGCGCGAAGGCATCAGCATGCGCGACAATGACCTCCTGGGCCTTGGCTAGCACGCCGTCCGGCAGCTGGCTGCCCGAGCGTGCCGCGTTGACGACCGCGTGCGGAGCCACCAGCGTGGGGACGAGCCAGGCACCAGCGCTGAGCATCATCTCGATGGCCTCGTCGTCCAGGTAGATGCCATGCTCGATGGACCGCACGCCGGCCCGGATGGCGTTCTTGATGCCATCGGTCGCCTGCGCGTGCGCCATCACCGGCAGGCCCGCAGCGGTCGCCTCCGCTATCAGCGCGGCCAGCTCATCAGGCCGGAACTGGGCGTGCTTCGGGCTGTCGCGGGGCGATAGCACGCCGCCCGAGGTGTGCACCTTGATGACGTTGGCACCGGCGCGGATGATCTCGCGCACTCGCTTGCGCATCTCTTCCGGTCCGTCGACCAGGCCCTCCGGCCGACCTGGATGCGGCGCCATCAGGGATGTCGATAGTCCCGATGGCAGCCAGCCGTCGCCGTGGCCGCCGGTCTGGCTGAGCGCGCTGATCGCGATCCGCATGTGCGGCCCGTCGATCAGACCGTCGTCGACCGCGCGCTGGACGCCCAGATCGGCACCGCCGGCGTCGCGCACGGTTGTGATACCGCAGTCCAGGGTCGCCGCCAGATTGCGCGCTGCCTGGAAGAACTGGTAGGAGAACGGTCGCTGGATCCGCTGCACCAAGTCGACCCCGGAGAACATCACGTGTACGTGGCAGTCGAAGAAGCCGGGAAGCAGGGTCAGGCCGGACACGTCGATCTGCTCGTCACCGTCCAGCCCGATCCCGACGTCGGCGATCCGGCCCGCCGAGATCGCGATATCCGCGTCGGCTACCGGGCTGCCGGTGCCGTCGAAGACTCGCCCGCCGCTGAGCACCGTCCTGGTCATCTGTTCGCCTCCGGGCTTGTGTGCGCGGGCAGTCCTTCTCCCGCGGTAGTGCAGGCTGGCCAGGACACCCGCCGGGACAGGCATCGCGGCCAGCGCTGTTCGCCCGGCTAGCGTAACGGTCCCGGCCGCAATCCGGGCGAACTTCCTGCCGCAGGCGGTCAGGCCCGGTTCGGCAGCTATGGGTCAGATGCCGCTCGCCTGAAGCAGCCGCCGGCCAAGGGCGGCGGTCGCGCGCTGCAGTTCCGGTGACCCGAGGACGGTGAAGGGCGCCGGGATCGCGGCAAGCCGCTGCGCGTACCAGTCCGGCTCGTCGGTGCTGGCCAGGACCCGCGTCCGTGCCCCATCGCAAGGTTCGAGCCGGCCAAGGCTCCTCGGCAGCCACCGCGCGGTGTCCTCGACGCGGGCATCGACCAGGACATCGACCCGGTAGGTCCAGCCCTGCGAAAGGTGCTCCTCGAGCGTGCGCAGCGCGTCCAGGTCGGGCGGCGGGGTAAACGCCTGCGGCAGGACCTCGACCGCGACGATCCGGTCCAGCCGCAGCACCCGCCGCGCGCCAGCCGCGTGCGACCAGCCCAGCAGGTACCACCGGCTGTGCCGCAGCACGACGGCCCACGGGTCGACGTCCATCGGCCGGCCACCCGGCGAGCTGAGCTGGTACATCAGCCGCACCCGCCGCGCGGCGGTGCACGCCTCGATCAGCTGAGCCGCCAGCGCCGGACTGGGCGAGGTTTCGGCCATGCCGGGCTGCGTCGCCCGCGGTGGCACCGGAGCGGACAGGACACGGAACGCCCGCACCGGGCCGGCGACCCGCTCCGGCAGCACCCTGACGATCTTGGCCAGTGCGCTGCCGACCAGGTCGGTCGGGCTGGCGGCGTCCCGGTGGCCCTCCAGGACAGCCATGACCAGGCCCAGGGCCTCGACGGCGGTGAACATCATCGGTGGCAGCCGAAGGCCGCGTCCCACCCGGTATCCGCCGTGCGGACCGCTGACCGATTCGATCGGCAGATCCGCCTCACGCAAGATCGCGACGTAGCGACGGGCGGCCCGTTCGGTGACGCCGAGCGCGTCGCCCAGGCTTCGCGCGGTGATGCCGGGACTGTTCTGGATCACCTCGAGCGCCAGCAGCGCCCTGGCTGTGGGGCTCGCGTCAGCCGACATCTGTCCTCGATTCCGGAAGCAGAACGTCCGGGATCAAGATTAATGTCGCAACGTGGACGACGACATCAGCACCAGAGCAATTCTCAACGAACCGCCAGTAGCCGGGAACGACGTGGACACGATGCTCGGCGCCCTCGAACGCCAGCGCCGCTATCTGGCCTGGAAATGCGGCAACCTCGACGCAGCCGGCCTGCAGGCGACTCTCGGGCCGTCCACCATGACACTGGGCGGCCTGCTCAAGCACCTGGCCGTGGTCGAGGACGAGTACTTCACGGTGACGCTGGCCGGCCTGCCCCGGCCCGCCCCCTGGAATGGCGTGGACTGGGACGCTGACGCCGACTGGGAATGGCGCTCGGCCGCCGACGACAGTCCCGGCGAGCTCATGGCGCTGTGGCAAGAGGCAGTGGCTCGCTCCCGCACCGCCGTCGCCAGGGCGATCGAGACCGGCGGGCTCGATCAGCTGGCGTCCGTTGCCTCACCCGGCGGCCGCACTCCCAGCCTGCGCCGGCTCATCATGGACATGATCGAGGAGTACGCCCGGCACGTCGGTCACGCCGACCTCATCCGCGAGTCGGTCGACGGGCTGACCGGCGAGGATCCAGAGTGAAGGCGGCTGGCGCAACCGCCGGCCGCCCTGCTGCGCCCGAGCCGGTCCGGCCCGCCGAGCTGACCATTGCCGGCGCGAACCAGGCGTCCTGGGCAGACCTGCAAGCGATCTTCGGAACCACCGGCCCGGCCGGCCACTGTTACTGCCAGTACTTCAAGGTGCGCGATCGCGACTGGCGCTCCCTCACCGACCAGCAACGGCGAGATCTTTTCCGCCAGCAAACCAACTGCGGCAGCGCGCAAGCGCGGGCTACCACCGGACTGGTGGCCTACCTTGGCAGCGAGCCGGTCGGCTGGGTGGCGGTCGAACCCCGGACGGCGTATCCCCGCCTGCTGCGGACCCGGACGGCCTGGAGCGGCCGTGATGAGGACAAGTCGGACGACAGCGTGTGGGCGGTCACGTGTTTCGTGGTCCGTAAGGGGTACCGCAGGCGGGGGATCAGCTACGCACTGGCCGCGGCAACCGTCGACTTCGCTCGCACGAGCGGCGCACGGGCGATTGAGGCCTACCCGATGGAGCCGGAGCCGGGTAAAGAGATCATCTGGGGCGAGCTATATGTCGGAGCCCGCCAGATCTTCGCCGCGGCTGGCTTCGCCGAGGTCAGCCACCCGAGCCCGCGGCGCGCGGTGATGCGGATCGAGTTCGGGAACTGAGGCATCGCCGATCTGCCTAGAATCGTCTCACACTGACGGGTTCCTGCCCGCCTGACTGACTAGTGCGGAGGTGCCGCGTGCCCGAGACGGCCGGCGACGTACAGCTCTTCATCAACGGCGGCTACCGTGACGGGTCGGCCGGGCGCCAGGACGTGGTGTCGCCGGTGACCGGCCAGGTAATCGGCTCGGTCGGCATTCCCGGCCAGGATGACATTGACGCCGCAGTCGGCGCGGCCAGGGCGGCCGGCCAGGCATGGGCCCGTGTCAACGTCTTCGAGCGAGCGGCGGTCTGCCACGCGATCGGCGACGGGATCACCGCGCGCCGCGAGGAGCTTGCCCGCCTGCAGACTCTCGAGCAGGGCAAGCCGCTCCTGGAGTCGCTCGCGGACGTCGACGAGGCAGCCACGCTCTTCCACCTGCACGCCGAGGACGCGGTGCGGCTGACCGGCGAGACCATCTCGTCGACCAGCTCGGCCAAGCGGATGTTTACGTTCTACCGGCCGGTCGGCACCTGGGCGATCATCACGCCGTGGAACTTCCCGCTGCTGATGTTCGCCGAGTTCGTCGCCCCCGGCCTGGCCACCGGGAACTCGCACGTCGTGAAGCCGCCGGCGCACACCGCATTCACCGTCCTGCGCGCCACGCAGATCCTGCGGGATGCTGGGCTGCCTGACGGCCTGGTCAACGTACTGCCGGGCGAGGGGCCGACCGGCCACGCCCTGGTCCAGCATCCGGGCATCGACGCGATCGGATTCATCGGCTCGTCCGCCACCGGCGCGAAGATTCAGGCCAACGCCGGCCTCAAGCGCTCCATCATGGAGTGCTCCGGTAACGGGCCGCTGGTCGTGCTCAGCGACGCAGACGTCGCGGCGGCCGCCAAGGCAGCGGTCTACGGCGCTTACCTGTGCTCAGGCCAGGTGTGCTGCGCGACCGAGCGGGTACTCGTGGACCGCGCTGTACACGACGCATTCCTGGAGGCCGTCGTCGCCGAAGCCGACGCCGTTCGCCTTGGCGACCCGTTCGACGAGGAAACTACGCTCGGCCCGCTGAACAACGAGGCCGTGGCCGCCAAGATGGACCGGCACGTCGCCGATGGCGAGGCCCGCGGAGCCAAGCTCCTGCGCGGCGGGCGCCGGCAGCCCGGTCATCCGACCGACCTGTACTACGAGTTCACGGTCGCCGACAAGGTGCCTGCCGACAGCCTGCTCGCGACCGAAGAGTCTTTCGGCCCGGTCGTGCCGGTCATCACCGCAGACGGCGACGACGACCTGCTGCAGATCGCGAACAGGGACCGGCTCGGCCTGCAGGCTGCCGTGTTCACCAGGGATATCAGCCGGGCGTACCGCTTCATCGAGGAACTGGCCGTCGGTCAGGTCGTCGTCAACGACAGCACCTGCTGGTGGGACGTGAACATGCCGTTCGGCGGGGCCGGCGGACGCGGCACCGGGTGGGGCCGGATCGGCGGCAAGCACACCCTGCTCGGCATGACTGACCTGCGTACCGCCGCGATCAGTCTGTGACCGACGAGGACGGATACTTCGGCGAGCAAGTGGCGGCGGAGTATGACGACGACACTTCCGCGATGATCGCCGGGCGCGCCGCTCATGGATGTTAATCCATTGTTGCTATAGCGACCAAATACCAGCTTTCACCCGGAGCGAACACCGGCATGCGGGACAAAACGCCGTCGCCAGCAGTCATCCGCTCCGGACTGCAGGACAGGTTCAGCCCCAAACCGCGTTCCCGCAGCCCTCGCTACGCCACCGCATCGGGGCTCACGGTGACCGCCGTCGCGGCGATCGCCCAGCTGGCTATCCGGTCCAGCACCGGCCCGCTGATGGCTGACTCGGCGTGCCCGAAACCAGGCACGATCCAGAGTTCCTTAGGCTGATGCGCCGCTTCGAACAGCTGTCCGGCGTGGTCTGAGGGGAAGTACTCGTCGCGGTCACCGTGCACGATCAGCAGCGGCGTGGGCGAGATCATCGCGGCAGCCTCCGCCGGCGGCATCGGCACCGGATCCCAGCGACCGCGGCTGACCCGCGTGTTGAGTACGCGCTTGGTGATGAAGCGGCCGGTACGGTGCTCCACCGCCCAGTGCAGCCGGCGCATGGACGGCGAGCCGCGGTAATACCAGCGGCCGGGCCCGCTCACCGACACCACCCCGTCGACGCCGCCCACGATGCCGGCGTGCCGCAAGACCGCCGCGGCGCCCATCGAGAAGCCGACCGTCACGACGCGCTGGTAGCCGAGCTCGCGGGCGTAGCGCACGACGATGTCGACGTCGTGGATCTCCTTGTCACCGAGCGTGGTGGTGCCGCCGGAGCGGCCATGCCCGCGAAAGTCGAAGACAACAACCCCGGCGTGCTCGTTGAGCCGCCTGGCCACCCGCCATACATGCGGCCACTGCCAGTGCAGCGTAAAGCCATGCGCGACCACGAATCCAAGCGCCCGGTCGCCGTGCAGGTGCACCGCCTCGATCGGGACTCCATCCTTGGTCACCAGCGTCTCGGCCTTCGTCACGGGCTTGGTCATGCTCCTTATTCTGCGTGACCGATGCACCTGTCTGGCCCAGAGCCCTTCCCTGACCCGGGCCGGCTGCGGCAGGCTTGTTGACTGCTTACCGAACCCTTACCGGACTACCCGACCGATCGCGCTGGAGATGATCATGTCCGTGCTAGAGCAGCTCGTCTCGGCTATCAAGTCAGAGGCAATCGAGGTCATCGACCTGACGGCACGCCTGGAGTCCAGCACTCCGGTCATCCAGTTGCCGGAGCCATTCGCCAACACAATCCCGTTCTCGCTGCAGGAGGTCAGCCGCTACGACGAGCGCGGGCCGGCCTGGTACTGGAACAACATCAGCACCGGTGAGCACACCGGCACCCACTTCGACGCGCCGGTCCACTGGGTCACCGGCCGGGACGGTGCCGACATAACGGGCGTTCCCCTCACAAGCCTGATCGCACCCGCGGCAGTACTCGACTTCAGCGCGGAGGCTGCCGCGGACCCGGACTTCCTGCTCGAGCCCGAGCACATCAGGAAGTGGGAGACCGAGCACGGGCCGCTCCCGGCGGGCGGCTGGCTGCTCTACCGGACCGGGTGGGACGCCCGGTCGGGCAGCCAGCAGGAGTTCCTGAACGCCAGCGAGACCGGCCCGCACACGCCAGGCGTCTCGGTTGCCTGCGCGCGCTGGCTCGCGCAGGAGGCGCCCGTGATCGGCCTCGGCGTCGAGACCGTGGGCACGGACGCCGGCGCCGCGCACTCGTTCGATCCGCCGTTCCCTTGCCACTCGGCGTTGCTCGGGGCAGGCAAGTTCGGGCTGACCCAGTTGCAGAATCTCGCCCTGCTGCCGCCCGCTGGCGCAGTCCTGGTGGCCGGGCCGCTGCCCATCGTGGGGGGTTCTGGCAGCCCGGCGCGCGTGCTGGCGCTGGTGGAACGCGCGTCGTGAAGGTCACCGAGGCCATCGCCAAGGCGCTGGCTGATCTCGGCGCCGACACGATGTTCGGCGTCGTCGGCAGCGGGAACTTCCACCTGACCAACGCGCTGATCAGTCACGGGGTGCGGTATGTCGCCGCCCGGCACGAGTGCGGGGCGGCGAGCATGGCGGACGCGTGGGCCCGGCTCGCCGGGCGGCCCGCCCTGCTGACCCTGCACCAGGGGCCCGGCCTGACCAATGCGCTGACCGGGATCACCGAGGCGGCCAAGAGCCGCACGCCGCTGCTCGTGCTGGCCGCGGACGTCAGCGCGAGTGCCGTCACGTCCAACTTCAGGATCGACGTGGCCGCGATCGCCAGCGGCACCGGCGCGACGGCGGCGCGGCTGCACTCGGCCGCCTTCGCGCTCGACGACGCGGTACGCGCCTACCGCACCGCGCGGGACGAACGGCGGACCGTCGTGCTCGGCCTGCCACTTGATGTGCAGGCCGGCGAGTGCAGCTGGCCGGGCAGCCCGGACCTGCGGCCCGCCGAGCCCGTAACGCCGTCACAGCCGCAGGCCGCCGCGCTTGCGGCAGTGCTGGCCGACGCGCGCCGGCCGGTGTTCGTGGCCGGGCGCGGGGCGCGCAGCGCGGCAGCGCG
>JAJYUU010000116.1 GCA_021792405.1 Actinomycetes bacterium | reverse complement strand
CGGTTACCTGCATCGGTGCTCAGATTCCCTTCGGGCCCGGCCAGTCCGCGATCGGTTGACATGGGATCCGGCACCATGCTTCGCTCAGAACCGGGCAAGAAAGTATAACTGATTTCAGTTTTCCGGCTCGGGCGCGTTCGCCCGCGACCCGGGCAGCCGATCCGACGAGAGGTAACGCCGATGAGCGACGATTTCCGCGCCAGGGCCAGGGCCTGGCTTGCGGCCAACGCTCCGCGCCGGGCTGCCGGTGATGACGAGGCCGAGGCGGAGAGCCGGGGCCAGGCCGCTGTGATCGCCGAGCAGAAAGCGTTCCAGGCGAAGCTTCACGCTGCCGGCTTTGCCGGGATCACCTGGCCGAAGGAGTATGGCGGGCAGGGGCTGACCAGTGCCGAGCAGATCATCTGGAGCCAGGAATCAGCCGGCTACGACCTGCCGACCGGCGTCTTCTTCATCGGCCTGTCCATGCCCGGCAACACGCTCGTGGAGCTCGGCACCGACGCGCAGAAGCGGCGTTACCTGCCGAAGATGCTGAGCGGGGAGGAGATCTGGTGCCAGTTGTTCTCCGAGCCGGGCGCCGGCTCTGACGTCGCGAGCCTGCAGACCACTGCGGTGCGCGACGGTGACGAGTGGGTGCTGAACGGCCAGAAGGTGTGGACGTCGGGTGCCCAGTACAGCGACTTCGGCGCGATCCTGGCCAGGACCGACCCGACTAAGCCCAAGCACAACGGCATCAGCATGTTCATCGTTGACATGCACGCGCCCGGCGTCACGGTCCGGCCGCTCAAGGTCGCCACCGGGCACTCGCCGTTCAACGAGGTGTTCTTCGACAACGTGCGGCTGCCGGCCGGCGCGCTGATCGGCGAGGAGAACAAGGGGTGGGACGCGGCCGTGGTCATGCTGCGGCACGAGCGGATCGCCATCGGCACCATGGGCTCGTCCCGCACCAGCCCGCTGGCATTCAGCACGCTTCGTGACCTGGCGGCCGGACTTGGCAGGACCGCCGACCAGGGTGTCCGGCGCGAGCTGGCGGAACTGTATGCCAGGAGCCGGGCAGTCCAGCTGTTCGCGCTGCTGCTGCGCGAGGAGACGCAAGCCGGGCGGCTGCCGGGCGCCCGTGGCTCGGTGGCCAAGCTGGCCGGATCCGACCTTGGCCGGTTCGCCGGGAACGTTGCTGCCGACGTGCTCGGCGACCAGCTCGCGGCGTTCGACACCGCCGAGCTAGCGGCGGTGAGCACCGCGATCGTCGCCGCACCGGGCAGTGCCATCGCGGGCGGCACCAGCGAGATCCAGCGCAACATCATCGGCGAGCGCGTGCTCGGCCTGGCCAAGGACCCCGGTGTCGACCGGGCCACCCCGTTCAACCAGCTGCGTGTCGGCACGCAGCGCGAGCAGTAAGGCCCGGAAATGACACTCATACTGACCGACGAAGAGGTCGCGCTGGCTGACTCGGTGCGGAAGTTCGTCGCCGACCGCAGCCCGCTGACCTCGCTGCGGCAGATCATCGCCTCAGGTGAGCCCTTCGACGCCGGGGTCTGGAAGCAGATGACCGCGCAGCTCGGCCTTGCCGGGCTGACCATACCGGAGTCGTACGGCGGCGCGGGGGCGGGTTACTCCGCGCTGTCGGTAGCGCTGACCGAGCTCGGCGCCGGCCTGGTGGCCTCGCCGCTGCTCGGCTGCCTGCTGGCCGCCGAGGCGGTACTGCGGCTCGGCGACGACACGGCGAAGCAGGAGTTGCTGCCCAAGATCGCCGCGGGTGAGCTGATCGTGACCCTCGCCGTGGCCAGTAGCGCAGGCGGCCAGGTGACCGCATCCGGCGCTGGCGATGGCACCGTGCTCACCGGCACCGTGTCACCGGTGCTGAACGGGGCCGAGGCAGACGTGCTGCTGGTGCCGGCTGACGGTACCGACGGCAAGGCCATCTACCTGGTACAGGGCGGTGCGGACGGCCTCGCGCGGACCCGGCTGACGGCGGTTGACCACAGCCGGTCGCTGGCCAGGATCACGCTGGCTGGCACGCCGGCCCGCGCCCTGGCTGGCGATGCGGCCGCCGCGCTCGCCGCCGCCGCCGACCTGGCCAACCTGGCACTTGCCGCGGAGTCAGCTGGCGCGATGAAAGCCTGCCTGGACATGACCAGCGGGTATGCGCGGATCCGGGTGGCCTTCGGTCAGCCGATCGGGGCGTTCCAGGCGGTCAAGCACCGGCTTGCGGACATGGAGAAGTCCTTCGAGCTCGGGTACGCGGCGCTGCGGGACGCGGCGCGGGCCGCCGACGAGAAGCCCGGTGACTTCCCGGTCGCGGCATCGGTGGCCAGGGTGCTGCTGGCCAGCGCCTACGCCGAGGCAGCCGTCGACACCGTCCAGTTGCACGGCGGCATCGGCTTCACCTGGGAGCACGATGCGCACCTGTATTACAAGAACGGGCTGTCCAACAAGGTCTTGCTGGGCGGTCCGGGCGAGCAGCTTGACCGGCTAGCCGACGCGCTCGGGATCTAGCCGGCCCCAGATCTTGCCGGGAACGGGAAGATCCGCGCGCGGCAAAAGCAGAACGGGTTCTGGAAAGCGGGTCAGTGGTGCCACAGGCAGGGCCGGCCACTCCGTCGACTGCCGCCCAGCACGGCAGGCACGACCGGATCCTGGCTGCTGCCACCGCCATGCTGGCGGCTGGCGGCGAGGACGCGCTGCAGATGAAGGACCTGTCGCAGCGCGCCGGGGTCTCACTGGCCACGCTGTACCGATACTTCCCGGCCAAGGATCACGTGCTGCTGGCCATCCTGCTCAGCAGGTACTCGGCGGCGCAGGCGCGGGTTGCCGCCGAGGCTCCGGCTGGGGCTACCGCGCGCGAGCGCGTGACGGGTCATCTGCTCCGCGAGTTCCGCGCGGCGCAGCGCGAACCGCGCCTGACAGCCGCGCTCAGCCGGGTGATCAGCGAGACGAGCCGGAGCTACAGCGAGGTCCTGGAACGGGTTGAGCACCTGCACTTGCAGACGCTCGAGCAAGTAGCCGGCGCTGGCCAGCCGGTCAGCGCTGAGCAGCGGCGGCTGCTGCCCGTTGTGCAGGCGATCTTCGGTGCGGCGACGCGACGCTGGCTGGCCGGCGTCTCATCACCGGCCCAGGCCCGGTTCGAGATCAGGGTCGGTTGCCGGCTGCTCGACCTGTCCGACGCGGTCGTTGCCGAGGACTCGCTCCAGGCCGTTCCGGCAGGCTAGGTTTGCCCGCATGCCGGTACCCGCAGCCACGATCGCCCCCATCACGACCGCTCCCATCACGATCGACACCGCCGCGATCGACTCGATCGCCGCTCGGTTCGCCGCCAGGGCCGGACAGCCCGGCTTCGCCTACGGAATCGTCGCCAACGGCGCACTAGTGTATTCGGGCGGCTGCGGTGAGCGATGGGCTGGCGGGCCGGTGCCGGACGCGCGCACCGTGTTCCGCATCGCGTCAATGACCAAGAGCTTCACTGCGGCCTTGGTGCTGATGCTGCGAGACCGCGGCGCGCTCCGGCTGACCGACACTGCGGAGAGCTATCTGCCGGAGTTGCGCGGCGTGCGGCTGGTATCGCCGGACTGCCCGCCGATCACGATCAGGCATCTGCTGACGATGACCGCTGGCTTCCCCACCGATGACCCCTGGGGTGACCGGCAGCAGGGGCTTGATCCTGCGGAGTTCGCGCAGTTGCTGGCCAGTGGTGGCGTCCGGTGCGCCTGGGCGCCGGGCACCGTGTTCGAGTACTCCAACCTGGGCTACGCCATCCTCGGCCGGATCATCGAGGCCGTCACTGGCGAGGACTACGCCGCTGCCGTGACCAGCCACCTTCTCGCGCCGCTTGGCATGGGGCAGACCAGGTTCGAGGCGTCGGAGTTTGACCCGGCGGTGCTGGCCCGCGGCTACCGCCAGGACAGCGGCAGCTGGCTGGAGCTGGAGCCCGACGGCTACGGCGCCTTCGCTCCGATGGGCGGCATTTTCAGCTGCGTGGCGGACCTGGCCCGCTGGGTTGCCGGGTTCGCCGCCGCGTTCCCGGCGCGCGGGCAGGAAGTGCGCGGCCAGGGCCGGAGGGCCGACCTGGGACACCCGCTGAGCCGGGCGTCGCGGCGCGAGATGCAGCTCGGCCAGGTGGCCATCACCAGCGGGGGTGACGGCGTTGTGCTGCGGCAGACCGGCCCGCTCTCGCTCAGCTACGGATTCGGGTTGTTCGCCGAGGACGACGCGACGCTGGGCACGATCATCCAGCACAGCGGCGGTTACCCCGGCTACGGCAGTCAGATGCGCTGGCATCCGGCGACCGGTGCCGGCACCATCGTGCTGGCGAACGGCACCTATGCCAGCGCCGGGAGCCTGGCCGCTGAGCTGCTGGCCGCCGTCATCGGCAGGCAGACCGCGACGGCAGTCGGCCCGTCCAGGCTCCGGCTGCGCGGGCCGGTCCCGGCGCCTGGCGGCCCGTGGCCGGAGACCCTGGCGGCGCGCGACCGCGTCGACGCGCTGCTGCAAGACTGGGACGATGCGGCAGCGCGCGCGATCTTCGCGCCGAATATCGAGCTGGACCGGCCGATCACGCAACGGCGAGCCGACATCGCGCGGCTCCGCGAGCGCATCGGCCAGTTCCGCGCCGATCCGGGCAGGCCGGCCGAATGCGACTCGCCCGCGCACTGCAGGTGGTGGCTGACCGGCGAGCATGGCACGGTAGCGGCCCAGATCAAGCTGGCGCCGCTGCAGCAGCCGCTGGTGCAGCAACTCATCATCCCGCTCCCGCCAGCGCCGGACTCAGCCCTGCACGACATCCTGCAGCTGCTCGTCCGCTCCATCGGCAGCGAGGCCGCTGACTGGCCGGCCGGGCTCGAGGTGGCGGCCGGGCTCGACCGCGATGAGGTGCTGCGACGGCTGCGGCTCGCGGCGGTCTGGGCCGGGCCGAGTCAGCTCGACTGCTATCTGGCCGGGAACGGGCGTTCCAGCGCGACTGTCTTGCTGACCGGCCCGGCCGGAAGCGCCGAGCTGACGGCCGAGATCGGCGAATCAGGGCACGCCCTCACCCGTCTCGCCGTCTCGCTTGGCACTTCATCGGCACGACCCGGCGCAGCGCTCTGATGGATGTTGGTTTTCTGTCGCTATAGCGACAGAAAACCAACATCCATCAGGACCCGCCGGGCTGCGCTCGTCAGCGGGATGTCGGCTCGAGGATGACGACCGGAATCTGCCGGGTGGTCTTCTGCTCGTAATCGGCGAAGCCCGCGTACTCGGCTTTCTGCGCGGCCCAGATCTGCTCACGCTCGGCGCTGTCGGCCACCCGAGCGGTGAGGTCAATGGTCTGCGTGCCGATCTCGGCCCGGACGGCCGGGTTGGCAACCAGGTTGTGGTACCAGTCGGGATTGCTCGGCGCGCCCGCCTTTGATGCGAACACCGCGTAGTTGTCGCCGACCCGCCGGTACATCACCGGGTTGACTCGCTCCTGGCCGGTTCTCGCGCCGGTCGTATGGAGCAGCAGCAACGGCGCGCCCTCGAAGGCGCCGCCGACCTTACCTCCGCTTGCGCGAAATTCTTCGATGATCTTGCTATTCCAGTCGTTCGGCTCAGCCATGGTGACTCCTGCGAGTGATGAATGCGTCAGGCGGGCGGCTCAGGAGGCGGCGCGCGAGCCGCCGGCCTGACTCCGGACCTCAAGCTGGTCGAGCAGTTCCCTGGTGGCACCGGCTATCGTCGCCACGGCGTGGTCAAAGGCCCGAGCATTGTGAGCGGCCGGCGCGCGGAACCCGCTGATCTTGCGGACGTACTGAAGCGCGGCGGCGCGGATATCGGCTTCGGTCACCTGCTCCGCGTAAGGCTCGCGGAGGGTCTTGATGCTACGGCACATACTGACAGACGCTACGCCAGGACGGCGGACAGCGTGCGACTGGCCGGTCACCTGCCGGTTCGGGCCATGCGAACCATCATCGCGATCCGGGACCGGATCTGCTCGGCAGTTGCCTGGGCCAGCGCCGGGCCACCGCAGCTGCGCCTGAGCTCGGCATGGATCGCGGCATGCGGCTGCCCGGTGCGGTGATGCCAGGCGGCGACGAGCCCGTTGAGTTCCTTGCGCAGGGCAGCCAGCGTTTCGCTAGCTGTCGGCCCCGTTCCCGCGGCCGGGCCGGCGGGCTCCTCCCCTGGCTGCGCGGCCTTGCTGGCCCGCCCAGACCGCTTGTTGCGGAGCAGCAGCGCCACCTGCTCAGGCTCCAGCAGGCCGGGCAGGCCGAGGAAGTCCTCTTCCTCGGCAGTCACGCCGAACTCGTTTCCGTCGTAAAGCACCCGGTCGAAATGGGCCGATGCCTCCAGCGGCTGGAACGGGCCGCTATCGAGGTAGTCGGCGGTGTCTCGCTCACGCCGGGCTTCGGCGAGTTCGCGCTCCTCGGGTTCGGTGTCGCCGGGCGGGTGCAGGACGTGGTCGCGCTCGGCTTCCAGTTCCGCGGCGTAGCCCAGGAGCGATGGGATAGACGGCAGGAACACCGACGCGGTCTCGCCGCGCCGGCGGGCGCGCACGAACCGGCCGACGGCCTGGGCGAAGAACAGCGCCGTTCCCACGCTTGTCGCGTAGACCCCGACGGCCAGCCGCGGGATGTCCACTCCTTCGGACACCATCCGCACCGCGACCATCCAACGATCTTGCGAGGTCGCGAACCGGGCGATCTTCGCGCTCGCGGCCGGGTCATCCGACAGCACGACGACCGGCCGGGTGCCACTGATGCGGCGCAGCAGCGTCGCATAGGCCCGCGCGCCGGCGTGGTCACTGGCTATCACCAGGCCGGCGGCGTCTGGCATCCCGCGCCTTACTTCGGTCAGCCTCCGGTCGGCGGCTTCCAGCACCCGCATGATCCACGCGCCGTCCGGGTCCAGCGCTGTGCGCCAGGCGTAGGCTAGCTGCTCGGACGTCATCACAGTGCCGAGCGTTCCGGCTAGCTCGTCGCCGGCCCTCGTCCGCCAGCGCATCTCACCGGAATAGGCAAGGAAGATGACCGGACGCACGACGCCGTCGGCGAGTGCCGGCCCGTATCCGTAGACGTAGTCGGAGGCACCTCGCAGGCAGCCGTCATCGTCGCGCCGGTAGGTGACGAACGGGATCGGGTTCGCATCGCTGCGAAACGGGGTGCCGGTCAGCGCCAGCCGGCGCCGAGCCGGCTCAAAGGCCTCCCTGACGGCCTCACCCCAGGACAGCGCGTCGCCAGCATGGTGTAGCTCGTCGAAGATGACCAGCGTCCGCGTGCTCAGCGTGCGCTGCCGGTGCAGGGCCGGCTGCGCGGCCACTTGCGCGTAGGTAACCGCTACCCCGGTGAAGTCCGGCGATAGCTGGCCCGCCGCGTTGCTGAATCCGGGATCGAGCGAGATCCCCAGTTGGTGCGCTGCCCGCGACCACTGATGCTTGAGGTGCTCAGTCGGCGTGATCACCGTGATCGCGGCGACCTCGCGGCGAGCCAGCAGTTCCGCCGCGACGGTCAGTGCGAAGGTCGTCTTCCCCGCGCCGGGCGTGGCCACGAGCAGGAAGTCGCGCTGATTGGCCCGGAAGTACGTCCGGTAAGCATCCGTCTGCCAGCTGCGGAGCGCAAGCAGCAGATCCGGTCGCCTGGCCTGGGCTGGCGGGAACTCGTGATCGCGGGGGACTGATGCGGGGATGGTCACAGGAGCGAGAGGCTACCAGCGGCAGACCCTGGCCACCGGGAGCGGCACGGCGCCAGTTTCAGCGCCCGCGTCGCTGCCCTCAATCTCGGCCGACGGGATTCCGGGATCTGATCGCGCGGGTCAGCTAGCGGCTGCCAGGGGAGGTCGGTCCGCGGGCCGGCACTTCGTGCGGGGGCGCGATCTCCCTGGTCGCGGCGCGCTCCTTGCTCTCCCAGTCCTCGATAGTGCGCAGGACGTCTTCGGTGTAGATTTTCAGGTGCTGCCGGTACACCTCGCTGAACGTGCGCAGGTAGGCCAGTTCGGCTTGCACGGCGCGGCGCTCCTGCTCGGTCTGCGGCGGCAAGCCGTCGGTATCTATCGCGGCTACGGCCGCCGCCCTGGCGCGGCTTCGGGCTTCCTCCAGCAACATGTCGGCGTGCTGCTGAGCCTGGCTCATGATCTCGTCGCGACGGACCCTGGCCTCCTCGGTCAGCCGGCCGCTGTAGGCCTGGGCGTCGGCCACGTAACGATCGGCGGTGCGCTGAGCACTTGACAGAATCCGTACCGCGTGGATGTGGGCGTCGTCCTTCGCGAACAGCACTGCGTCGTTGCCGTTGCTGGTGCCGAGGATCCTGCGCCGCAGGCGCTGCACCTCTTGCCAGAGCGAGGCCCGCTCGTTGATCAGCCGGACCATCTCGGCCTGCACTTGCGCAAGGAATTCCCGAACCGGCTCTTCCTCGTAACCGTGGCGGGCCCAGCGGGTCAGCGGAAAGCTGACCGTCTGCAACTGATCCGGGGTGAGCCGCTGCTGCTCGTCATACCAGGCGTCCGTTGTCATGGCTCACTCCAGCCGAAGTCCTCTACATGTATCTGAGCCGCGGGCAGCCCGGACGCGGCGAGCCGGGCCGCGCAGTCCTGTACCATCTCGGTCGGGCCGGCCAGGTAGGCGTCATGGCCGGACCAGCTCCCTGACCGCATGACGGCGTCCGTCAGCGAGCCGGTCGGCCCGCCGTGCCGCTCGGCAGACACCACCGGCGCCACCGTCAGCCACCGGTGCTCGGCGGCGATCTTCTCGAGGCTGGGCAGGTCGTAGAGCCCGTCGGGGGCTCGCGCGCCGAAGAAGAGCTGGACGGCGGGCGGCATGGGCAGGCCGGCTAACTGCTCGATCATGGCCTTGAGCGGTGCCAGGCCGGTGCTCCCGGCTACCATCAGGATCTCCCTGCCGGAAGCACAATCGAGTTGCAGCGTACCGACGGGCGGTCCGATCCTGAGCTCGGTCCCCTCCGCGGCGTGAGTGGTCAGCGCCATGCTCACGGCTCCGCCGTCGATCAGCCGGATGTGGAAGTCCACGGTGCCATCGGCACGCGGCGCATTCGCCATCGAGTAGTAGCGCCACAGTTTCGGCCGCGCGGGCGACTCGATCGCCACCGACTGCCCTGGCAGGTACTCAAGCCTGGGCTCTGGCTGCACCGTCAGGACCGAGATGTCGAACGCCTTGCGTTCCCGGCCGACGACAGTGGCCGTCCAGTAGGCAGGATTGTGCTTCTCGTCCTCCCGTGCCGCGGCGATCATGACGCTGGCAATCAGCTGGTACGCCGCTCTCCAGTCAGCCTCAAGCCCGGCGTCCCAGGCATCGCCGCAGAAGTAGGCGAAGGTGGCGAGGAGGCTTTCGCCGACCGCGTCGTAGTGCTCGGCGAGCGTTCCGAACTTGCGGTGGTCGCGGCCGAGATCACGGACGAACGCGGTCAGCGCGTCCGGGTCGTCGACGCTGGACACGATGCTCACCAGCGCAGCGACCAGGTGGGTTCGCTGGGCCTGCATGGACACCGGGAACATGTCACGGGTTTGCGGGTGCTTGAGGAACAGGTCCGAGTAGAAATGCAGCGGCACCTCGTCGCCGTGCATGACCACGCGGGCGAAACTGCTTTTGAGCCGGGCGATGTCCACGCCAAGCGCCTCTCTTCCGGGGTAGGCGGCGAGTGCGATGGCTAGCGATTCAGGACCTGGTCCCGGACGGTCTCGGCGACAGCACCCGCGGTGATGACGTCCCCTTCGCTGAGGCCGGCCTCGCGCAGCGTCTGCACCAGGTACTCGACGACCCGGTCGAAGTGAACGTCCGCAAGGCCTGGCAAGTGCTGATGCGCGGACCTCAGATCGCGGCCGGCGTAAGAGTGCGGGCCGCCGAACGCCATCGCCAGGAACTCGGCCAGCATGCCGGCCTGCCGATCCATGTCAACGCCCGCAAAGTAAGGCGAGAGCAACGTGTCAGCCAGCACCTTCTTATAGAAGGCCACGGTGACTGAGCGCAGTTCGCGGCGGTCGCCGCCGAGAAGGTCGTACAAACTCACGTCAGTGTTCATGAGTCACCCCCGGTAGCGGGCCGCGCCTATCGCGACACGATCATGTTTGTACCGGTTCATGGCCCAGACCGTAGCGCGATGGCTGTTACCGCAGCCTTGCTCAGGCGTTTCTCGGGCGTCCTGCTACTCGGCGGCTATCGTGTTCGGTCCGTCTGACGTCCCGTCACCCCAGCTGACGGCGGGGTCGCTGATCGAAAATACGCAATTCAGAGATGCCTGGTTCGAAGATGCCTGGTTCAAGGATGCGCAGCGTCGCTGGCGCCGGCCGCGCTGGCATCACGCATGGTGACGTGCCCTTCCGCGGCCTGGTCGCGGGTACCACCCGAGGGCGACCGGCTATTGCGGATCGCTGGTACCACGAACGCGGCCAGGAAAGCGGCCAGGGTCATTGCCGCCGCGACCTCGAAAGCCCGTGCGTATCCGGCGTTGAGGCCGGCCATGGCAGCGGCGGAGTGCCGCGCACCCAGCCCGGCCGGGCCGGCGCCACCGCCCGCGGCGCCCGCCAGCATTGCGTGCGTGCGGTCGGTGGCGATGGTGGCCAGCGCCGCCAGGCCAAGTGAGCCGCCGACCTGGCGGGAGGTGTTCAGCACCCCGGAGGCCAGGCCAGCTTCGGCGAACGATACCCCGGTGGTAGCCGCAGCGGCGAGCGGCGTGAACAGCAACCCGAGAGCCAGCGAAATGAGGCAGCCTGGCCCGAACACGTGCTGCCAGTACAACGCCACCGGCGTGATACGCGACAGCCACGCGAAGCCTGCCGTCGCGAGTATCGTTCCGGCAAGCAGCAGAGGCCGGACGCCCACGCGCGGCAGGAGCCGGGCACTGACCTGCGCTCCGACGATGATGGTGACCGCCATGGGCAGGAACGCCATGCCCGCCCGCAGGGCGCTGTAGCCCAGGACGTTCTGCAGGTACAGCGACAGGAAGTACCACATCGCGAAGAACGCTGCCCCGACCAGGAACATCACAATGTTGGCGCCCGTCACCGAGCGCGAGCGGAACAGGCCGAACGGGACCAGTGGCATGCGGGCGACCCGCAACTGGATGATCGCGAAGACCGCTAGCAGGACGGCCGCTATGGCGAGCAGGACGAGGGTCTGCGCCGATGTCCAGGGGTGGGTCTGCGTACCCACGATCGCGTAGACCAGCACTCCCAAGCCGAGCGTCACCGTGACGGCGCCGCCGATGTCCAGCCGCGGCGCGGGACCGCCGCGATCGGCGGCCCGCGACTCGGTGAGCCAGGTCACCCCGGCGATGACCCCGGCCACGCCGATCGGAATGTTAACGAACAGCACCCACCGCCAGGACAGCGCCGAGGTCAGCACGCCGCCGAGGATCGCGCCGGCCGCCCCGCCGGCTCCGGCGACCGCGCTCCAGATGCCGAGCGCCCACGCCCGCCGCTGCGGCGCGAACGTGGTCACGATGATCGTCAGCGTGGCCGGAGACAGCAGCGCACCGCCGATGCCCTGGACAGCCCTGGCGGTTGTGAGCCAGGTCGAGTCCTGCGCCACGGCCCCGGCCAGGCTAGCCAGCGTGAAAAGCCCGAGGCCGAACAGGAACACCCGGCGGCGACCGAACAGGTCAGCGGCACGGCCGCCGAGCAGCAGGAATCCCGCGAACGTCAGCACGTACGCGTTGACCACCCATTGCAGGCCGGTTGGCGTGTAGTGCAGGTCGCGGCCGATTGACGGCAGCGCCACATTCACTATCGAGACGTCAAGAACGACCATGAACTGGGCCACGCAGGCGATCGCCAGGATGACGCTGTCGGGGACATGCCCGGCTCGGCGGGGCCCGCCAGTCGCACGGCCGGCGATCGAGGCCGTGGGAGCAGGCTGACGCTCAGCCACGAGGCGGCTCAAAAGTCGACATGAAACATGTCTATCATGATTGATGGCTACCGTGCCACCTGGTTAGACTTCCGTCATGCATGCGGACGCCACTGAGACCGGCCCCGAGCCGCTGCCGCCAGGACCGCTCACGTTCCAGGCCAGCACCTGGTACCTGCTGGCGATGGCCGGATCATGGGCTCGTCACCTGTGGGCGGACATGCTGACTCAGCTTCATGTCAGTCCCAGCCAGTTCAAGGTGCTCCGGGCACTCAGTGAGTCCGGTCCGACCGGCCAGCATGAGCTAGCCGGTCTCATAGCGGTTGACCCCCGGAACGTCGTTCCCCTGATTGACGGCCTCGCCGAGCGCGGGCTGCTCGCCCGTGAGGTGGATCCCGCCGACCGGCGGCGGCGGGTACTGACGCTGACCGCGCGAGGGCAGGATCTCGCGGCCGAACTCGCCTCGATCGGAGCGGAACTCGAGAACGACTTTCTCAGCCCGCTGACCACTGCCGAGCAGCAGTCGCTGCGCCAGATGCTGCTGTCGGTGCTGCGCTCGCACGGCGCTGGCTAGGCCCGGCCGGTGCATGGTGATCTTGCCTGGCCGGCTGGCGGCGCAGCGCCCCGTTTACGGTGGCAGGGCCTTGGCGGGCGATGCGGCTATCTGCGGCGCGCGCGCAAGACCCCGGTGAGCATCGGCAGGATGAACTCGCCGGCGCACGTCTCCGGCCGGCGTGCGAGGTAGTCGCGAATCTGGTCGAGGACTGCGCGTCTGGCCTCGTCCTCCATGACCAGCAGCTTGGAATGGGTTGCGACGGTCGCCAGCAGGGAGTCGGCGGTGCGCCGCTGCCCGTGCGCGAACTCGGCACGCTCTGGCGGGCTGAACAGGCCGGGCAGGTCCATCGCGGCCAGCCGGATGTCAGCAGCCCGAGATTCCCAGGTCGCCAGGGTGAGGCTGGCCATTCCGTCGCTGATCCGGTCGAGCCCGGCTACCCATTCCACCCGGTCGTCATCGAAATTCCAGAGCCCGGCCAGGATGCCGCCGGGGACCAGGACGCGCGCGATCTCCGGGCCCGCCACGGTCATGTCGAACCAGTGGAGTGCCTGGCCGGCCACGACAGCGTCGACCGAGGCGTCGGGCAGCGGAATGCTCTCGGCCGTTCCGGCCAGGGCTCGCGCTCCCGGCAGCCGCCGGCGCAGTTCGGCCATCATTGCCGGGTCTGGCTCAACCGCAGTGACGTCGGCGCCTAGCGCCATGAGCGTAGCGGTCAGCTTGCCGGTGCCGGCCCCGAGGTCGAGCACGCGCCGGCCGGGCGCTGGCTCAAGCGCCCACCGGACGGCTGCCTCCGGGTAGTCCGGCCGGTGCTCGGCATAGGTGGCCGCCACCGCGCCGAAGGATGACCCGCGAAGTGCCTTCTCGTCTAGCGCCACGACGATCACCGTACCGGGGGGGACGGTCGGACCCAACTCAAGACGTCGCCGCCTCACCGCCGCAGATCGTCCCATCGTGCTCGGCGCTGACGGCGCCGGTTTGCGTTCGCCCGGTCAGCGAGCCCTGCTGGTCTGCAGGCCGGGCCAGCGACCGTGATCTGGCCGTGATTGACTCTGCCGGGCTGCGGGCTAACCTCACCAGTAAGCGGCGACGCGAGCTGCCGCCTCCGCTGTCAGGGAGGTTGCCGTGTTCGGAATGACCAGCACCATCAGGATCGGGGTTCCTACCGCGACCGATCCGGAGGGGACCACGGGCCCCGGCTACTGGTGGCTAACCGGCTCCGCCCGACCGGGCCTGACGCCCACGTCGCAGCGTCGCGCGATCCGGCGCGCGAAGCGCGCGGGCCATCGCTTGCTAGCAGCCGGCGTACGACATAGCGGGTCAGGAGCCCCGTTACTGTGGGGATACCGCGCAACGCCCGTCGGCGGGTTGCCGCACCGTGGAACCGATGGCGGCCCGGTATTCGCCTTCATAACTCCGCGTGCGAAACGGGCACTGGCTGCCCGGCCAGTACCACGCCGCGTAGTTGATGCGGCCGGCACGGCGAAGCCCGCCAGCAGCCCGCTTGGAGGCACTCCGCTTCTTTCTGTATCGCGGACCCTTCGCCGAGTAATGGTCATCGGCGGATGGGCGCTTCCGGGCGGTGCCGGCGCGGTGCCGACTCCCAGCGACCACAATGCCTGCCCAGCGCCCAGGCTGCGTTCCGCCAGGCCGGCCTACCCGCCCGCCGAGGAAGGCTCCGCGCTGGAGCAGGCCAGCAGGGACACCAGGACCGCGACGGCACCTGCGGATACCGCTGGTCGCAGGTCACTCTCCTCGCCTGGTAATTGCACGGTGCGCCGGCTAGGCGGATCGTGCAATGTGGAAAGAGGTGGCGCACAATGCTGATCGTGTCCGCAGTCGTCCCTGTCACCGTCGTTCCGCTCTCGATTTTCGCGTGGCGCGGATGGCGATCGGCCGCCGCGTGATGAGCCGCCGGGACAGGACGCCTGAGCCGGAGCACCGCGACAGCCAGGAGCAGCAGGAACAGCAGGAGGAGCGGAACGAAACGACCGGCGCGCTGTCTGTTCGCCTGCTCCAGGACCCGCTGGCGCGGGGCATGGTCGCGCAAGACCGGACGCGGGCGGAGGGCGACAACAAGCGCAGGTCGCAATGGGTGCAGCAGTCCTGCGGGCCGACGGCAGCCTGCGCGCCGCCACCTGGGAATGACACCCCGGTGGCGGGAACGGCCCCGGACGGCGCCCTGGTAACGGATGCGATCCGCGTCGTGGTGACCGAGATCCGCGTCAGCGGTCCAGGGAGCGACGCCGGGCTGCCGGTGACGCTGACCATCAAGCGGCGCGAAGTGCCGGTAGCCCCCGCGGAACGGGAAACGCCCTACGGGTTGGCCAGGAAGGCCGAGGAACGCCTCGACGTGGAGGTGAAAGACACCGTGGCGGCCGCAGCAGGAGAGAAGTTCGCCGACCAGATCCAGCCCGCGCAAGGGCCCGCGGCAGCGATACAGGTGGCGGACCTGAAGTCTGACCTGCACGGCATCTTGCTGGGCCAGTTCGTGCCGCCGCTCGCGCAGTACGCTCCCCTGCCCGTCATCGACCGGTCGCTGGACACGGCAAAATTTGCCATCCTGGTAGGCGGAATACTCCTCGGCACGGTGACGGCAAATCCCGCCCTGTACTGCGTGTGCGTTAAGGCGCTTGCCCACGACGCGATTGCTGAGGCAGCCGAGGAAGCCATCAAGACAGCGCTCTCCGATTACGACCGGCCGCTGCCACCAGTGCGGGTCCGCTCTGCACTATCGACTACGGTCACAGCGGGCGTGTCGCCCGGTGGCCCCGGAGACGTGCCGCCTGGTGGCCCCGCAGCGAGTTCGCCCGGTAACCCTGAGATGTCGTTCTGACAGGTGCCGGTTGCTGGCACACACTGGCGGGGTGGAGATTCGCCTGGATGGTGGCAATGCCGGGGGCGCCGTGCGGGTGGGGAATACCGTTCGCCGGGGGGCAGGGCCGTGGACGCCGGCCGTCCACGGACTGCTGGAGCACCTGGCGGACCGGGGCCTGGCTGGCATCCCGCGACCGATGGGAGTGGACGGGCAGGGACGGGAGGTGCTGACGTTCCTGGAAGGCCAGACGGTGGGCAGCGCGAAGCCGTGGCCGGGATGGGTGCACGCCGATGACACACTGGTGCAGGTTGCCCGGTGGTTGCGCAGCTTTCATCAGGCAGTTGCCAGCTTCGCCCCGCCAGCGGAAGCCATCTGGCGGATGGGCGGCCAGTGGACGCCGGGGCTGATCGTCGGGCACAACGACGCCGCCCCCTATAACGCCGTCTGGCGTGACGGCGCCCTGGCCGGGTTCATCGACTGGGACATGGCCGGACCCGTCCCCGTCGCGTGGGACGTCGCGTTCACCGCATTCAGCTGGGTGCCGCTACACGCCCGGCACGTCGTCGCCGAGGAAGGCTTCACTGACTGAGAGGAAACTGGACCTCAGCTGGGCGCGCGGCAGCACCCGGCGGAGCGTCAGCGGAGCCGGGTTCTGGTTTTGCCGGGTCAGGCGGCCTGGGCGGGTTGCACGGTGACGGTGTAGCCGAGGCTGGCGAGCCGGGCGATGAGCTTGTCCTTGTAGCGTTCGGGGTCCTGGCGTTTGGTGTAGAAGTCCTCGCCGAGTTCCTGGTAGGGCTGGTGGCGGTCCAGGACGCAGTAGATGATCAGGATGAGGGTGTGGGCGACGGCGACGGCGGCCTTGTGCTTCGCGCGGGTGTTGCGGTGCCCGCCGAAGCGGCGGACCAGGCGGTGGAACTGGGCGCCGGGCCGGGTTTTCGTCCGCGAGCAGGACCAGGCGCATTCGACGAGCACGTTGGCCAGGTGCGGGTTGCCGTGGCGGGTCCCGGCCGGGCGGCGCCGCCCGCCGGACTCGTTGTTGGCCGGGGCGAGCCCGGCCCGGGACGCGAGGTGGTCGGCGGACGGGAAGAACGACATGTCCGTGCCGATCTCGGAGATGATCACGGCGGAGGCGGCCGGGCCGATGCCCGGGATGGTCATCAGCAGCTCCCGCTCGGCCCGAAACGGCACCAGCATCACCTCGATCTGCTTCTCGACGGTGTCGATCAGCTCGGTGAGTTCGTCGATGTGGCGCAGGTGCAGCTTGCACATCAGGGCGTGGTGGTCGTTGAACCGGCCGGCCAGCGCCATCGACAGGTCGGGGATCTTGTTGCGGAGCGGCCCGTGGGCGAGCTCGGCCAGGACCGCGCCGCGCCGCTCCCCGTCGATCAGGGCCTTGATCATCTCGCGGGAGGAGACGCCGAGCACGTCGGAGGCGACGGAGTCGAGCTTGATCCCGGCGTCTTCCAGCGTCTTTTGCAGCCGCTGGGTCTCGCTGGTCCGCGAGCCGACCAGCTTGGCCCGGTACCTGGTGAGGTCCCGCAGCCCGGCGATCTGCTGGATGGGGATGTAGGAGCCGCGGACCAGCCCGCATTCCAGCAGTTCAGCCAGCCAGCAGCAGTCGGAGGCGTCCGTTTTCCGGCCCGGCACCGGGTTCTTGACGTGCGCCGGGTTGGCCTTGATGATCTCGAAGTTCCCGAACTCGGCCAGCGCGTGGATGACCGGGTTGGAGTAGATCCCGGTGGCCTCGATCGCCACGTGAGTGACCCCGCACCCGGCCAGCCAGGCGCACATCTCCTTCAGCACCCCGTAGAACGTCTTGTACTTGCGGACCTGGCTGCGCCGCCCGCCCGGCTCATCACCCGGGGTGCGCACGCACACCGCGATCTCCTTCTTCCCGGCATCGATCGCCGCGCACCGCTCATACAGCACCTGCATGCCTGCCTGCCTGTCACCTCACGGGCTTGCCGCCCCCGGCGGGCGTCCGGCGGTCCCGCCAGGCCGTATGCCCGGCCACTACCTGCGCGCGCCGGCTGCGGAGCCCCGCTCAGAAAAAGGGAGACTGAGACACGCGCTCGAGGCGGCAACCGGGAGTACCCGTAAAGGGGCTCCAGCGTTCAATCTTTGAGACGCCCGCGAACAGACCAAGCCAGACCGACGTCAGCAGACGGCACGCGTCACCAGTCTCAGCCGCCCGCGCCCGGCATGTCCGCCGAACCGCCAAACCCCGGCGCGGCTGCGCTCAGCCCGCGAGCAGCGGTCACACCCGAGCCCAGTTTCAGCACAGCGGGCGGGCCGAAGGCCCATGAAATCTTTGAGCAAAGCAAACGCCCGCCGCGCGCTCCGCACGGCGAGCCGCCGTCGTCGAACTGTGCTGCCCTGGCGCAGGTCCGGCGGACTGCGGAAGGCAGCCCCTGGTGGCGGCCACCTCCCGCAGTCCGGTTTCTCAGTTCATGCAGCCACGGCCGGGCGCTCGGTGCAGGCGCCGTCCGCCTCGTGACGGGCCGGGATGCTGTCGGCGGTCGGCTCGCCACCTGATCCGGTGACTTGCGGTCCGGGGCACTCGGCGGCGGGTTCGTCATCGGTGTCGGTCTGGGCTGGGATACCGGGCAGGTTCCCGGCCGTGCTGCCGTCCGCGGCGGGCTCGTTCGCTTCGGGTGCGTCGCCGCGGTACGGGACGCCGTCTGCGACCGCCTGCTCGATGGGGCTGAGCTGGTGGCCGAGCTCGGCAAGGAACCGGAACCATGCGCCGGCGTCGGTGCGCGGGCAGGGACTGTAGCGGTCGTTGCGCCACGTGTCCCGCTCGGTGCCGGTGCCGGTGATTTGGTCCTCGTAAGAGGCAGCGATCGGGGCCAGGGCGAGCAGCCACATCCGGGGCAGGCTGGCGGTCGCGGTCTCGGCCGCGTCGGCTCCGCTGAGCTCCTGATACAGCGGGTGGTGGCGGATGCTCCCGAGCGCCCGGCGCAGCGGCTCGGGCATGGTCAGCAGCTGCGCGGTGACGAACCGGGCGATGCTCGTGGCGGTGCCCGATGGCGGGGCCTTGCGGGCCAGGAGCTCGGTCAGCCACTGCTGCCGTACGGTGCCTGCGGCGGTCCAGGCCTTGTTGCCCTCGATGACGAGCATGCGATTTCGCCGGGCGTCGTCATTCTCGGCCGGGCCGTCCGGGCCGGGCACCGTGCCGCCGGGCAGCGGGGGGGCCGGGAACGGGCGGGCCAGGGTGGGATACCGGCGAGCGTGGCCGTGCGCGTCGGGATCCAGGCAGTACCAGACCGGATCGTCCTGGTAAGCGGGAAAGAACGCAGCGGCGCCGGGCACAGCACAGTTACTGCGGCTTCGGGTGAGTGACTGATTTGCTGGCTGCGGCAGAGAGCGCATCACCCGGCGCGCCCCGCGATTCAGCTGTCGCTCGCCATGACCAATTGGCGTCGCTCGCCATCGAGTGCGGCCGCGACCGCAATCTCCTGGCCGGCGGCGACAAGTTCGTGAGCGCCGTCGGCTGCCAGGCATAACGGACGGGCAGCCCCTCGCCGACACAGCACCTATTACGGAGAGTGAGCACACAAGACTGGTGACAGGCCAGCGACCACGTAGATAACGCCGACTCTGGCGCACCGAGGATCGCGCTGGGCAGCCAATGCTTGGACTCACAGAACATCCAGTTCGGCGTGCGCGCGTGCTATCTCATTGCGGCGAGAGAGTAAGGGCTCTCCGCTGAATTAGGCAGGTTTGTCTGGGACGGCTGGCTACCGTTGTGGTATGGGACAGCTGATGGTGGATGAGGACAGGTTCGCGGGGATGCTGGCTGAGGTACGGCCTCACCTGGAT
>JAJYUU010000268.1 GCA_021792405.1 Actinomycetes bacterium | reverse complement strand
CGCTGCGCCTTCGCTGCGCAGCATGCCCTACGCTTGCACCTCTGCCGATGCCAGGAGGCGTGCTCTCGCCGCTGACAGACGGGTCTGGATGACTCAGACGCTGGGGTTCAGCCGGACGATCTCGGCGTTCAGGGCAGCGGCGAAACCGGTCCAGCCGGCGTAGGGCAGCAGCAGGACCGCCGCCGCGTGGTCAGCCCGCCATACCTGGCGGATCAGCAGGGCGTTGGCGATGTTGAGGCAGGCGATCTCGGCCAGCGCGGCGCGAGGTCGACGGCCACGGAAGAACAATGGCGTCCAGGCAGCGTTGAGCGCCAGGTCAAGAATGAGGCGGCCGGCGAGCTGGCGGCGATCACGGCTCTGGGCGCGTGTGAGCGCCCTGGCGCCTGCGTAGGCGATGGTCGCATACAGCGGCGTCCAGACCAGCGCGTATGCCGGAGGGGGAGGCTGCCACCTGGGCTTGCGCAGACCGCGATACCAGGCCGAGCCGGGATCGGCCGCGATGCCGCCGATCGCCGCGGTGGCCGCCACGGCTCCGACGGTGACGATCGTCGTCTTCATGGTCCTTGTGTGCCCTGGTCGCGCCAGGCCGAACCGGGCCCGCGTGATCACAGCGCAGCCATGCGGACTCTGACGAGGGCGCTCATGCACCGATGACGGGCGGCCCGGAACTGGCCGCTGACCAGCGAAGCGGAAGATGCGGGCGGTGACTGGAACACCTCGGTCAAAGTCGGTCCAGCGCCGTGCGCAGGCCGGCCTCGGCTTCGCTGCCGAGGCGTTCGAACGCGGGCTTGAGCAGCGGGAAGGCAAGGCGGGATAGGCCCTTGAACGTGAACTCGGCTGTGTAGGTCACTTCGGTTCCGGAAGCCACCGGCCGGAAGGTCAGGGTGTCGACGGCGATGACGGTCTTATTCTCGCCACGAAGTTGAATGAGTTGCTGGTCCACCACTGCATCGACGACGTAAGTCAGCTGGGTCGTCCGGCCTAGAAATGTTGAAGTGTTGACGTAGGTGGTGCCGACTCCCCCGTTGCCGTGCTGGCGCACGGTGCTCACCGTACCCGGGTCCCAGTCGGTGGTCGTGGTGAAGTCGGACAGGTAGCTGAACACCGCATCCAGTGGCTTCTCGACGACGACGGTCTTGCGCAGTTTCATGGTGTCCCTTGCTTCCGGTGGTTTCGGCCGGGGGTTTCGGCCGAGCGGGTGTCAGGCAGCGAGGCGCTTTCCCACAGGGCCGTCCAGAAGCGGCACGGGACAAGGCGCGCCGCCTTCATCAGCAGGGCCATCCGGGCGGGGAAAACGATCTCGGTGCGCTCACGCTCCAGCCCGTCGCAGATCGATCGCGCGGCCTGGCCGGCGTCGATGATGAAGGGCATGGGAAAGCGGTTTCCGGCTGTCAGGTCGGTCCGGACGAAACCAGGACAGATCGTCGTAACGCGCACCCCGGTCCGCGCGATGTGGATGCGCAGGGATTCGAGCAGGTTGATCTGTGCTGCCTTTGTCGCGCCGTAGGCTTCGGCGCCGGCCAGCCCGCGGTAGCCAGCTACGGAGGCGATGCCGGCGATGACGCCGTGGTGCCGCTGCAGCATCGCGGGCAGCACGGCCGCGATGGCATTGCTCATCCCGCTGAGGTTGACACGCAGATGCTCGTCGAAGACGTCGGTGTCCCAGTCCGCCGGGTCCATCTGCTTCCAGTAGCCGGCCGACAGCACCGCGAGGTCGATCGGGCCCAGCTCCTGCCGCACTCGTTCTGCGGCGGCCGACACGGAGGCAGCGTCAGTGACGTCGGCGGGGACGACGAGCATGTCCCCGGCGGCCACGTCATGGAGCTGCTCGGTGCGACGGGCGGAGATCGCGACGGTCGCGCCGCGGCCGGCGAGCTCGCGTGCCACGGCGGCGCCGATTCCGCTGGATCCGCCCACTACCCAGCTGATCTTGCCATTCAGTCTCATGCAGGCTCCCTGGTCATCTGGAGCTGGCTCACCCCGAGGTAGCCGCTGCGGAAGCCGGCCTCGCTGTAAGCGAGATAGAACTCCCACATGCGGCGGAAGGTCTCGTCGAAGCCCTGGGTGCGGATGCGCGGCCACTGGTCGAGGAAGCGTTCCCGCCACAGGCGCAGCGTCCGGGCGTAGTGAGCCCGGAGCTCGCGCTCGCCCGTCACGCGCAGCGTGGTGTGGCCCGCGAGGGTTTCGTCGATCGCCTGCAGCGACGGGATGATGCCGCCAGGGAAGATGTACTTCTGGATCCAGCTGAAGCTGCGCCGGGTGGCGAGGAATCGCTGGTGGTCCATGGTTATTGCCTGGATGGCGGCCCTGCCGCCAGGAGCGAGGAGCCGGTCAATGGCCGCGAAGTAGGCGGGCCAGTAGGCCTCGCCGACAGCCTCGATCATCTCGACGCTGACGATGGCGTCGTACAGGCCGTCGACCGCGCGGTAGTCCTGCACCCGCACCTCGACGAGCCCGGAGACGCCGGCGGCTTCCGCCCGCTCACGGGCCAGCTGCATCTGCTCGCGGGAGAGGGTGATCGTCGTGACGTAAGCACCCCGTTGCGCTGCGCGGATGGCAAGCGAACCCCATCCGGAGCCAATCTCGAGCAACCGGGTGCCGGGCCGGACTCCGGCCAGGTCGAGAATGCCGTCTATCTTGCGCAGCTGCGCGGCCTCGAGCCGGGTTGCCGCATCCACGGGCTCGCTGTCGTCGAACCAGGCGCAGGAGTAGGTCATCGTCGGGTCCAGGAATGCGGCGAAGAGGTCGTTGCTGAGGTCGTAGTGGGCGGCGATGTTGGCTCGCGAACCATCAAGGGTGTTTTCGTGCTCTGACGGAACGCGCCTGTCGACGAAGAGGCGCAGCCGCTGCAGAGCCGGAGGAATCAGCGTGGCCAGGCGCGAGGCGAAGGGTGTCAGCAGGTCAGCCAGGTCGGTGCCGGACCCGGCCCGCCAGTCCCCGGCCAGGTAGGCCTCCCCGAACCCGATCTTTGCGTCACGGCCCAGCCGGGCGTAGAGCGCCGCCGGGCGCACGACCTGGAATTCGGGCGACACCAGGGATCCCGCTCCAAGTACCCGCCCATCGGAGTAGGTCACGCGGACAGGGACCTGTCGCACGGCATGCTCGAAGACCGCCCGCGCGACGGCGGCTCTGAGCGGCGCCCGCAGTGCGGCCGGGGCGGGCCACCTGATGGAGGCGGAGATGGTCATGGTCAGACCCCTTCCTGGCGGAGCTGGCGTGGGTGAGCGCGGACGGGCTGGCCGCGAAGCCACAGCCAGATGCCGTGCATCCGGATCAGCGCCGAGACCCGCTGGGTCATCAGAGGCTGCCGGACGAGCCGGCGGGCAAGGTTCCGGCTGGTGGCGGGCTCGGGCCGGCCCCGGAAGGACGCCGAGAAGGCGACGGTACCCTCGCGCCGCAGCACTACGGTCGTGGCGACCAGGTCCGGCCTCAGCGTGAACCGCAGTTCGTAGGTGCCGTCGACGTCGAAGAACGGGGATACGTGGAAGGCCTTGTCGGCCACGGCGACCCCCGCGTGGTCCGGCCGCAGCAGGTAGGCGTGCCGCTCGCCATAGGTGTTGTGGACCTCCGCGACGACGCACGCCAGCAGTCCGCTACTGGCGTAGCACCAGAAAACCGACAGCGGGTCGAACACATGCCCCAGGACGCGGGCGTTGGCCAGCATGAGCACCCGTCCCTCGCCACCGAGCCGGATGCCGTTGATCGCGAGGAAGTTCTCAATGTTGTCCTTGATCGGCAAGCCGGGGTCGCCGAGATGGTCAGCGCTGCTGAACTGCGCGAACGGCCTGAGGTACCAAGGCTCGCGGGGGAGCGAGTCCAAGTCGACCAGCCATTGGTAGACCCGGTGCCGGAAGGCATGCCGCACCGGCCCTGGCCGCCGGTGCGTGACGTAGCCG
>JAJYUU010000115.1 GCA_021792405.1 Actinomycetes bacterium | reverse complement strand
TTGCTCGGTCCCTGCTGCCACGTCTCCACCTCTGAATCCTGCGAACGCCCCAGGAGGCTACCGCATGTAAGCCTGCGGCCACCCGGCGCTGTGGTCTTTGCCGTGTCGCACACGACATTGGCCTGGCGAACCCCCGGACCGAGTGCTACCCCGTTTCCTCTCAACGAGTAAACCTGCCGTCGGCGGCAGCCTGTTCCCTCGGCCGTTCGCGGCGGATTCCCTCAAGGTGATTGAACCACCCCGCCCATCGCGCACAATGAGTTGATGGCGGAGTACTCATACCTGGTGCTCTATATGCCGCGCGGCACCTCGCGGGACGCGGCACGTCGGATACTGACCGATCACGCCGAGTATGGCAACTGGGAATTGTCCAGGATGCGCCTGTACCCGGACGGCAGCCGCAAGGCGACGCTGCGCCGCATGATCATCCGCCAGGCGAGACCGCAGCTAGGCATCCAGCCGATAACGGGCCAATGGCACGGCCGCTATCCGGCATCCTGATCGTCTGCCGGGTTCGGCCGCTCTCTTGCCGCGACCCGGCCCGCCGCCTCCTCAGCGATTGGCGGCCAGCTTCCTCGCTAGGCGGCCGGTGATGCTGGCGGGCGGCGCAGCGTGCCTGCCATGGCGCCGTCTGGCCATCGGCAGCCGGATGTCGCCAGTGCTCGCCTCGGGCAACGCGACCAAGTCCTCGGTCGGCGGACCGGTCGGCACGACCATCTCGTCCGGGTCAGCCGCAAACGGGTTGAAAACCGTCGATGGCCACGACGTCTCCGGGTCATCGGGCGGCTGTGACATGTTGACCCAGACGTTGTCGCGCGCCGACGGCTGCGATCGCCAGAGCTGTTGCCTGGGTGCCGCGCTCAGCATGGAGAACGCTCGGGACAGCAACGGCCGGTCTGCCGGGCGATCGCCAGTGCCCGGCCCGCCGTGCGCGGGCAGACGGCAGCCAGGGCCAGCCGGGTCCGGAGGGCCAGCCGGGTCCGGAGTCTCCCTGGCTGCGAGAGCACCAATTCCGTCCATGGCACTTCCTCTTTCTCGTCAGGCCGCTGCTGTTCGTTCGCTACGGCCGGATCGGCTGCTTGCGCACTCTGGCTGTATGCCTTCGGTCAACCGGATAGATCTCTGCGTATCGACTATCTCACTGTGCGTGACCACTCGGAGCCTGGCCGCGCTCCAGTCAGGTTGTCGTGACGTTTGCCCCCGCTACGGTCGGCGACCTGCGGCGATGCGGGGCAGCCGATCCGGTGCGCATAACTGGGTTGCACCGCGAGGGATGCGGTCCGCACACTTAGTTACGGTAGCACTACACAACGTGAATACCGCGTATAAGCGGAACGACACGCCGGGTCATGACACGCCCCGTGCGTTCCCCGTGGCTAACAGAGGTCGAGGAAGTTGTCGAGCACGCGGACCCCGAATTGGAGAGCGCTGACCGGCACGCGCTCGTCGACGCCATGGAACATTCCGGCGAAGTCCAGGCCGGCCGGGAGGCGGAGCGGGGCGAATCCGAAGCAGCGGATGCCCAGTCGCGCGAAGGACTTGGCGTCGGTGCCGCCAGAAAGGCAGTATGGCACCATTTCACCCTGCGGATCCTCGGCTGCCAGCGCCCGCGCCATCGCGGTCACCAGATCGCCGTCGAAGCTGGTCTCCACCGCGATGTCATGGTGCACCTGCTCCCGGCTGATTCCGGGGCCGATCAGGGCGTCGATCTCGCGGAAGAACTCGTCCTCGTAACCGGGCAGGAAGCGGCCGTCGACCTGGGCGCTGGCTACCTGGGGTATGACGTTCACCTTGTAGCCGGCGGAGAGCATCGTCGGATTGGCGGTGTTGGTCAGCGTGGCGCCGACCATCTTGGCGATCGGCCCGAGCTTGGCCACGACGGCAGCCGGGTCGCTGGGATCGAACGCGACGCCGAGCGCCTCGCTGGCGTGCCGGGCGAAGGCAAAGGCAGCCTCGGTCTCACGGACCGGCCATTCATGCCGGCCAAGCCTGGCGATCGCCTCGGCCAGCTCGGTGACGGCATTCTCCGAGTTGATCATTGAGCCGTGGCCCGCGGTCCCGCGAGCGGTCAGCCGCATCCAGGCCATGCCCTTCTCGGCGGTCTGGAGCAGGTAAAGGCGCTTGCCGCCGATCGTGACGCTGAAGCCGCCGACCTCGCCGATTGCCTCGGTAACACCCTCGAACTGCTCCGGGTGGTTGTCGACGAGCCAGCGGGCACCCCAGCTGCCGCCCGCCTCCTCATCCGCCACGAACGCAACGACCACGTCACGCGCGGGCCGGCGGCCCTCGCGCAGTCGCTGGCGGAGCACCGCGAGGATCATCGCGTTCATGTCTTTCATGTCGACTGCGCCGCGACCCCAGACGCAGTCCTCGGCGATCTCGCCGGAGAACGGGTGTACCCGCCAGTCGGCCGCGTCGGCCGGCACCACGTCCAGGTGACCGTGGATCAGGAGGGCGTCGCGTGACGGGTCGGTGCCTTCGACCCTGGCGACCACGCTGGACCGCTTCTCATGGGACTCGAAGATCTTCGCCTCGAGCCCGGCGTCAGCCAGCAGGCCGGCCACATACTCGGCGGCGGCTCGCTCGCCCGGGCCGGAATGGTCGCCCGGGTTGCTGGTGTCGATCCTGATCAGGTCGCTAGCGAGGGAGGCGACCTCATCCTGGGCCGCCGGCGGGCGGATGCCCTCGGCTGAGACATTGTCGGTCATCTCGCCATCGTCGCACCTTTCGCATCCCGACGGCGGGACGGGGCTGGTCCTGGTAGGCAAGCTCCGTCGCCGGACAGTGCCCTTATTTGCTATCGTGAGGCCGGCCCAGCCTTCTGGGCCGAGCCCAGTCCGGGTGGCGGAATAGGCAGACGCGCTAGCTTGAGGTGCTAGTGCCCCAAAAGGGCATGGGGGTTCAAGTCCCCCCTCGGACACCATCGAAAAACCAATGCTGAGCAGAGTTCATCATGTTCACCTCGGTTCGGACGATCTGGCCGGCTGGCTGGTAGGTCAGTTTCAGGCCGAGGCGGGTGTAGATCTCGGCCTTGTCGGGCGGGTCGGCGTCGCGGATGACGGCGAGCAGGTCGGCGAGCGCGTTCACGGTCAATTCGATTTCCTCCCTGGTCATGGCTGGCCGTGGGGTTGCCGGGCGGGCAAAGGCGCGGAGGCGTGCTCGCTCGGCTTCGGTCTCGGTGATCCATTTCGCGACGCTGGCGGGGTCGGCTCCGGCGTCGAGAGCGGCCCGGTACTGGGCGAGCCTGCGGTCGCAGCCGGCGATGCGGGCCTCGGTGTCGTCCTCGTCCGCCGTCTGTGCTCGCTCTGGGATCGTCGCGGCTGCGGCGAGTTGGTCGATGGTGGCGGGCAGGTGGCGGGGCTCGAACTTGCCCGCGAGCCAGGCGTCCAGCGGGGCGAGCACCGCGTCCTGGCGGAGCGTGACGTTCAGCGGGTGCTCGACCCGGTTGGCGAGCGCGTATTCGGCGGGGAACCGGCACCGGTAGTACGGCGCGGCGTTGGCCCAGTGGCCCTGCGTGCGGCGCCCGCAGACGCCGCAGTACAGCAGGCCGCGCAGCACGTAGTCGTGCCTGGATCGGTGCGGTTTGTGCTCGGGCGGGCCGCCGCGCCGGGCGGTCAGCAGTTCCTGGGCCCTGGCGAACGTGCCGTCGTCGATGATCGGCGGGTGGGCGGGCTCGTCGGAGTAGATCCACTTGTCCGCCTCGTTCCACCGCATCTTCGTCATGTGCCCGAGCGCGACGTCGTGCACGTCGATAAGCACCTCGTCCTTGCGCTGCCGGTTCCAGACCTGGCGGCCGGTGTAGCGGGGGTTGGTCAGGATCGCGCGGATCGCGTACTTGGACCAGGCGATGCCGCAGCGGTGCTTGTTGCGGCCGGGGTCGTGGGCGGACGGGCAGGGGATGCCGTCGCGGGTCAGGTGCTCGGCGATCGCGTACAGGCCATACCCGGCGAGGAACTCGGCGAAGATCCGCCGGACGACGGCGGCGGCTGGCTCGTCGATCGCCAGCGCGTGCAGGCGCTTGCCGTCGGCTGCCTTGGCCGGGTTCGGGTGCGGGCCGACCGCGATCAGGCGGTAGCCGTAGGGCGGGCGCCCGCCGAGGTAGCGGCCCTCGATCTGGGCCTGGGTGGCCATCGCGGTCCGGACCCGGACCCTAATCCGGTTCCGCTCGCCCTTGGACACGCCGCCGAACACGCTCATGATCAGGTCGTGGGCCTCGTTGTCCGGGTCGATCGGCCCCCCGACCTCGGGCACCCACAGCGGCACCTGGTAGTGGGCGAACAGCGGGAAGGTGTTGCCGAACTGGTTGCCGTAGAACGCCCGCTGCGGCTCCCCCACCACCACCGCGTCGAACCCGCGTGCCGGGTCGGCAAGCGCGGTCAGCAGCCTGCTGGCCTCGGGGCGGCGCTGCGGCGGGATGGACCGGGACTTGTCAATGTCGAAGAACTCGGCGACGATCTGGCCGCCGTGCGGCTCGATGAGCGAGAGGGCGCGGGCGCGCTGCCAGGCGCGGGAGGACTCGGGGTCCTGCCGGTCCTCGGTGGACACCCGGCCCCACGACGCGAACCGGATCACGCTCATGCCTCCCTCCCGGTGGCTGTCCGGCTGGTCTGGTGGTCTGTCATCTGGCGGTCTCCTTCCTGCCTGGCTCGGGCCTTGACCAGCACCCGGAGCAGGACCCGGGCCGCGGCCGGGGTGAGCGCCGGCGGCTCATCCGGCAGCACCACCCGGACGGGTCTTCGGCCGGTGCCGTGACGTTGCATCCGCGGTGACGCCCGGCCCGGGCCTGCTCCGGGCCTGGGAGCGTACGCTCCGGGACGCGTCTTGGGAGGAGCCGCACGCGGGCCGGTTCCGCGCCGCCGGCGTGCCGCGGCGGCAACAGGAGCCGCGCATTGCCGCTGCCGGTTGCCGCCCACTCGCGGCCGTTCGGCTCCGGTCACTGAATGCCGCCTCCGGGGCCGGTGCCGTCCCGGCCGCCGCTGCCGGGCGCAGCCCCGGCCGCGTGCCGGAGCCGTTCGGCGGCAAGCTCCGCGAATGCCGGGTTCAGATCGATGCCGGTGAAGCGCCTGCCGAGCGCCAGCGCGGCGAGGCCAGTGGTGCCGGTGCCGCAGAAAGGATCGAGCACCATCCCGCCCGGCTTGCACCCAGCCTTGACGCAACGGGCAGGGATGTCGGGTGGGAACGCGGCAAAGTGCGGGCCCCGGTATGGGCGGGTGGGCACCGACCAGACGTCGCCGGGATTGCGGCCGTTCGGGTGCGCCCGGGCGCCGCGGCCCTCACCGTACCGCCGTGCGGCAATCACTTCTCTGGTGTGCGGGCCGTACTTCTGCCGCCGGTTGCCGCCGGGGTGGCTGCCTCTGTCTCCAGGCCGGGTGCCGCTTGGCCTGCTGTCGCCTGGCCTGCTGTCGCCTGGCCTGCTGTCGCCGGGGTGCCGGCCGGCTGCCGGATAGCCGGGCGGGCGGCGAACGACGGTGCCGCCCCGGAAGTGGTCACAGTCACGTGCCGGGCGGGCGGTCGCGTGCGGCACCCGGATGGGGTCGAGGTCGAACCAGTAGTGCCGGGACTTGACGAGCAGGAAGATCAGCTCGTACCGGCAGTTGAGCCGGTCGCGGACGGACTCGGGCATGGCGTTCGGCTTGTGCCACACGATCGCGTTGCGGATGATCCAGCCGTCGTCTTGCAGGGCGAGGGCGGCCCGCCAGGGCAGGCCGAGCAGGTTCTTGGCGCCCATGCCCGGTGCCTGCCGGCCCGCGAGGCTAGCGCCAACGTATGCGTGCAGGCCGCTGACGGAGGCGCCGCCGGCTGAGTAGGAGTCGCCAAGGTTGAGCCAGCAGGTCCCGTCGGCTGCCAGGACCCGGCGGGCCTCGCGGAACACCCGCACGAGCGTGTCCGCGTACCCGGCCGGGTCGGGCTCGTGGCCGTACTGGCCCGCGACGCCGTAGTCGCGCTTGGCCCAGTAGGGCGGGCTGGTCACGATGCAGTCGGCAAACCCGTCCGGCATCGATGCGAGCACCTCACGGGCGTCGCCGACGTGCAGGGTCCAGGTCGTACCGGTCGTGTAGATCAGCGTGCATCACCTTCCTTCCAGGGCCGTGGTGGGGTTGTCTCGCGCGGTTGCTTCATTTGCCGCTTGCTCGCGGCTGCCGCGTGCAGACGCGCGCGCGAGGGGTGAGACGAGACATGCGGCAACGGGCTCAGTGCGCCTCATGCTCGTCGGTGGTGGCGGCCCGCCAGCGTCCCCGGCTGACCTGGACCGCGCGGCCTGCCCGGGCGTGCTCGGCCAGGTGCCGGTACAGGGTGGGCCGGGTCATGCCGCTGGCGTTCATCAGCTCGGCGATGTCAGCGCCCTCCTGGGGCGCGACGCACAGCGCGAGCCACAGGAGCGCGCCCGGCGAGTCCCGGTCGTCGTCTGGGGAGCCACGGCCACCGGCCTGATGCGTGGTGCCAACCGGGTCGGCCGGCGCGTCTGGGTGCGCCCGGGCGCGTTCCTCGACTGCACGCAGCGACACCCCGTCCAGCGGGGGCCTCGTGCTCGCGTGCCGGGCCGCCGTGTCCGCGACGGCCTGGTCGCTGAGCAGGTAGGCGCGGGCGCGGCGCGGGGTGTCGTGCTCGGGCGCGGAGATCAGGAACTTGCCGGGGGCGTTCAGCGTGTGGGCGTGCCATCCGGCGGCGAGCATGCCCTGGCCGAGGATCAGGTCCACGTCCTTGCGCTCGCGGACCCGGAAGCAGATCCGCACGTCCATCTGCGACCGCAGCGCGCCCTGGCCCATCGCCTTCTGGGTGGGCCGCTGGGTGGCGGCGATCAGCGTGACGGCGACGGCCCGGCCGCGCCGGGCGATCGAGTCCGCGTCACCAGTCGCCGCCGGCGCGTACTCGGCCAGCTCGGCGTACTCGTCTACGACGATGACCAGGGCCGGCATCTCCTCGGATGGCTCCCAGACCCGCTTGCCGGTCGCGGCCAGGTGAGCGGCCCTAGCCTCCAGGATCGCAACCGCGTCGGCAAGGAGCGCGCGGGCTTCCGCAGGCGTGGTGGCCAGCCGGGCGATGCACGGTCCCCAGGGCCCGAGTTCCATGCCGCGCTTGAGGTCGATCGCCCAGATCACGACGTCATAGCAGGCGGCCAGGTTGCCCATCAGGACGTTGAGGCCGCCGCTCTTGCCCGAGCCTGTCGTGCCGCCGAACAGGGCGTGCCGGCGCAGCAGCAGCATCTTCGCCGGGGCGGCGTCCTCGAACGGGCCGAGGTCGACCGGCTCGGTGATCGAAGCGATGGACGGGCCCGGCCAGGTGATCGCGTCGGCGTGCGGGTCGGTGGCGAGCACCCGCAGCTCGAACCGGTTGGCCTTGTCGTCGGGGGTCGGGTAGACGCGGACCGCGCCCCGGAACGTGCCAAGCCCGGATTCGATCGCGGGCAGCTTGGCGATCACGTCGGCGATGGTCTGGCCGCGGGCGAGGGCGAACCGTGCCCGCCAGCCCCACAGGTCTACGACGGCGGACTGGACTCGCGACCCGGCCAGGCCGACCGCGTGGGCGATCTCGGGCCACGCGGCCAGGGTCCGCTCGACTCGCACCTTGGCCCGCCGCCGCCGGTGCACCCACCACGGCACCGCCAGCACCAGCCCGCCGGCCATCAGGATCTGCGGGAGCGGCGAGCGCGACGGGCCGAGAGCGATCGCCGCCGCGAGCCAGCCGACGGCTGACGCGCCCGCAGTCGCCGCGTAGACCCGCTCGGCGCGGGTGGCCAGGCCAAGCCGCGCACCGGCGAGCGGCAGACCCAGCCCAGCCGAAGCGCCGGCCGCCGCGACCACGGGCCACCACCCGGCGTAGCGCGTGTGCATGACCCAGCCGGCCACGGACAACGCCGCCATGACGGCGAGCGGGGCCAGCTCAGAACGCCAGCGCCACAGCCACCGGCCGATCACCACGGCCGCGACCTCGGGGAACTGGTCGCCCAGGCTGATCACGGTCATCGGCTGGATGCCATACCGGCGCATCTTCCGCGCGTGCCGGCGGATCTGATGCCGGGTCGGCCGCTGGCTCACCACGACAGCTCCCGATCGGATGGCAGCACTGCGCGTGAGCCGAGTTCGTCGCGCAGGTAGTACAGCGGGTCCGGTTCGCCTTCGGCGTCGGCGGCGAGCGTCGCCCGCGCGGCGGCGGTCAGGTCCTGGTGACGCCGACGCGAACACGCCAGTACCGCATCGAGCCGCTCGATCTCGTCGCACAGCGGCGGGATGTCCGCCAGCGCGTCCACGGTGGCGCGTCCGGCCCGCGTGCGGCGCCAGGCACGGGATGCCAGGCAGTGGTACAGCATGGCGGCCGCCCGGCTGTGCCGGCGCCGCGCTTGCGCGGGCGTCACAGAACGGCGGGCGCATGAAGCGTGTACCTTGATCACCTCCTTGGCTGGCGGGTTCACCGGTGACCGGAGATCAAGCCGATGATGCTGGCGACGGCGCCGCGGATCATGGGCGCGACGCCCGTGGTGGCGAGGAAGAAGCCGAACAGCACGCAGACAACGGCGTGCAGGAACTTCAGGCCCGCGTACCGGTGCAGCACCCACACCGTGATGCCGAGCACCACGACCAGCGACAAGGTGACCGCCATCTCCTCACCTCCCTTCCCGGCCGGGCCGGTCACCCGGCCCGGCGACCGTTCCGGTCAGGCAGGGCTCCCGGCCGGCGTGGCGCGGCGAGGCCGCACGGCTGCGGGTCATTCCGAGAACGCGGCGGGTCAGCGCGGCCATGAGCGTCGGCTCGTGCGACAGGCCCTTCTTGTCGTCGCTGCGGATAGCGGCGCACATCGCGGCGAACAGGACCAGCCCGGCGAACGCGATGCCGAGGACGGCGAGGATGAACACGGTCAGCATCAGCGCTCACCTCCCGGTTGGTTCATGCCAGCGCGGACCACAGTGACGCCGGCCTGAGCACGGGCAACCGTCGCGAGCGAACGGATTGCCAGGGCCAGCACAGCGAGTCGAGCAATGTGACGGCGCGCGCGGGCTACGGCCCGGCGGGCCAGGCGGGTGGGCCGCTGGTGACGGCGCCGCCAAGCTGCCCGTGCCCGGCACTTGCGGCACCGGCCAGGACGGGCCTCGGCGTGAGCGCCGCACCGGCGGGTGCGGTTGCCATCGAGCAATCGGGAGATGCTCGGGTTCTGGGGTAAGGGGTTGGTGTCCATGCCCCGAGGGTCCGGCAGGAGGCCGGGACCCAGTAACCGCGTTGCTGGACTGCCGCTGGACGTCCCGGATATGTTGATCCCGTCCTGAGACGTCCTCCGAGCACGGCTGGGTCTATGCCGAACGAACGGTTGCGCGCGGCGCTGCTGCAACGGGGACTCACGCCAACCGCGCTCGCCGACAAGCTGGGCGTCGATCACAAGACGGTCGAGCGCTGGTCAAGGGGCGTGTCCCGTACCGGCGGCACCGGTACGCCATCGCCTCGCACCTTGGCGTTGATGAGGGTTACCTGTGGCCCGACGCGCTGCCCCGGGATCAGGTCGCGGTCGCGTCGCACAGCGAGATCGTGGCGGTTTACCCGCACCGGTCCGAGGTGCCGCGAGACGCTTGGGGACGGTTGTTCTCAGAGGCCGAGGCCGAGATCGGCGTTCTCGTCTACGCCGGGCTGTTCCTGGCCGAGGACTCCGGGGTACAGCGCATCTTCGCCCAGAGGGCGCGGGCGGGGGTGCGGGTACGCATCCTGCTCGGCGACCCGGGCAGCCCCGAGGTCGCCGAACGTGGCGAGGACGAGGGCGTCGGTGAGGCCATGGCGGCGAAGATCCGCAACGCGCTCGTCATGTACCGGCCGCTTCGCCCGATCGAGGGCGCCGAGATCCGCTTCCACCGCACGGTGCTGTACAACTCGATCTACCGCGCCGACGACCAGCTCCTAGTGAACACGCACCTGTACGGGCTGACCGCCGCGCACGCCCCGGTGTGGCACTTCCGGAAGATCCCGGGCGGCGAGGTCGCAGCGGCGTATCTCGACAGCTTCGAACGGGTGTGGGAGACCGCCAGGCCCGTGCCGGAGGCTCAGCCGTGAGCCGGCGCATCGACTACTACGACGACCCGGCCGCGCCCGCCGCCACGACGATCGTGCCCTCCGTCAACGTCGTCGTGACCAACGACGCGGGCGAGGTTCTGCTGATCCGCCGCTCTGACAATGACAACTGGGCCGTTCCCGGCGGCGCCGTTGACCTCGGCGAATCGGTCGCCAGCGCCGCCGTCCGGGAGACCAGGGAAGAAAGCGGAATCGACTGCGAGATCACCGGCCTGGTCGGCATCTACAGCGATCCCCGGCACGTAATCCTCTACACCAGCAACGGCGAGGCCCGGCAGGAGTTCTCGATCATGCTCACCGCGCGGGCCGTGGGCGGCAGCCCGGCTCCGAGCAACGAGACGACCGAGGTGCGATGGGTGCCCGCCGACCAGCTCGGTGGGTATCAGATGGACCAGTCGATGCGGATCCGCGTCGGCCACTACCTGCAGCGGCGGACCAGCCCCTACGTCGGCTGACCGGCTGCGACCAGGACAACGAACGGAGACTGCGGACGCGCAGGAGCGCACATCGTGAGCTTGCGCCGCACCCTCGTCACGGCGGCCACCAGTTCAGGCGCGGAGCAGGCGATGGCCCGGCTCACGATGTGACCGGGACCGTACCGGCCGCGGATCTCTGCTATCCGGTCGCGCACATCCATGTGCTGGCCATCGGGCCCAGTCGTCATGTCGCAGTAGATCAGCGCGTCGGCCAGCCGCTGTGACGCTGTCCTGAACTCCAGGCTCAGGTCAACGGCGAGACCGCGTTCGGCCGCCTCGATCAGCGCGCACGAGTGATGCGCCACCATACGGCACAGCAGCGGGTCAGCCTGAGCGACGTCGCGCAGGTAACGGGCACCGTCGAGCGGATGGAACCCCGTGTCCCGGAGCCGGGGCGCGTACCCGATGTCGTGCAGCCACGCGGCGGCTTCGACCAGTTCAGCGTCCGCGCCGAGCACGGGCGCGAGCCGGCGGCCCGTCGCGGCGACGCCTTGGGTGTGCGCCCAGCGGCGCGGCAGCGGAATCTCCAGCAGGTCCCGGGCCACCCCTTCGGCCCACGTGGCAAGTTCCATGATCCCGACGGTAGCCCGACCCGCCCGGGACGTTCACGGACCCGGCTGGGCCGTCTTGGACGTCTCGCGGCCGTCCCGGTGCGCCACGCCGTCAAGCTTCCCGGCCTTCACCTCAGCGAGGAACTTGGCCCACTCGGCCGCCGAGAAGTGCAGCACATCATCATGCGGATACCGGTCATCGAGCAAATCCACAGCGCCTTGATGGGCCCCGCAGGCGACAGCGACGACGGTCAAGACCGCCCGGCCCCGGCTACCGATGTGCCAAGCACGTGAGCGATCTTGGCGGCGGCCGTTCCCGGCTGATGGGCGGGCGCAATGCGCTCCGCCCATGACCACCAGAACCAGATCGAACCGTCTGGCGCGAGAGCGGCGTACACCTGCTCCGACAGTCGTGCCGCCGTGCGGTTGATGACGTCCAGGGACGGGTACCGCCCGTACGGTGTGATCTTCGTGGTGAAGCCGCGGTCTTTCAGGTCGGCAGCGAGAGCCTCCAGATGGTTGATCACCTCACGTGAGGCCACGGTCTCAGGCATTGTCGTTCCTTCGTCCTTCCTCAGCACGGGCGCGATAGCGGTCCCCGCAGGACGGGCTGTCCTGCGGCTGACGAGCCTCGCTGATTCGGCCGGATTTCTGTACCGCAAGGAGGGACGACTAGGGACTTCTTCTGTTAGCGTGACGGTGGCCTCGGTCTTCGGAGGTGCCGGGCTTGAACGACACGCTGCGCCGCGCCCTGTTCCGCGCCCGCCTCAGCGAGGAGGACATCGCCGCGCGTCTCGGCGTAGACCCCAAGACAGTGCGACGCTGGGTCGACGGCCGCGTCCCCTATCCTCGGCACCGCTGGGCGCTAGCCGACCTGCTGCACGCCGACGAACGCGATCTCTGGCCCGAACTCGCCCCGGCCCAGGCCGCCGTCTCGCAGCCGAGCGAGGTCGTGGCCGTGTACCCACATCGGTGGTCCGTGCCGCGTGAGGTCTGGCACCGGCTCTTCCGGGGCGCGCGCCGCGAAATCGGCATCCTCGCCTACAGCGGGCTGTTCCTCGCCGAAGACGCCGGCCTGGCCGGCATCCTCGCCGCCAAGGCCAGCGCCAGGGTGGACATCAGGATCGCGCTCGGCGACCCCGAATCCCCTCGCGTCGCCGAGCGCGGCGCTCAGGAAGACATCGAGGACGCGATGGCGGCCAAGATCCGCAACGCGCTTGCGCTGTACCACCCGCTACGCGAAGCCGGGCACGCCGAGATCAGGCTGCACCGCACCGTGCTGTACAACTCGATCTACCGCACCGACGACGAGATGCTCGTCAACCAGCACGCCTACGGCATCCCAGCCCTCAACGCGCCGGTCTTCCACCTCCGCCGGACGCCCGACAGCGACATGTTCGACAGCTACCTCGCCAGCTTCGAGCGTGTGTGGGCGAGTGCATCGCCACTGTGAACCAGAAGGACATCTCGGCGACAGATTCCTCGGCCGGTGGGCGTGGTGCGACCGGCCGGCTAACAGAGTCGTCCTGTCGGCGGCGCATGGCATCGTTGGCCTCGTGGATAACGGACAGGGCAAGATCGACGACTTGCTCGCGGTTCTCGGTCAAGCGGACAACCCGGCGTTCGTCCGGGTCGCATGTGAAACCGGGAGCAGAGTTGCCTGGCACGTGGATGCCGTCGTTGGCCCGCCTACGGCACCACCGGCATGGAAGCCCGAGATCTGGGAGTACGAGCCGGTCACGTTCATCGCTGCCCAGGTATCTTCCAGGTCGCTGGCAGCAGCTCTCAGCGCTGCCGGCCCCCAGGTACTGCAGGTCGACCGATACTCCCTGACCCTGCCAGCGCTGTCACAACAACTCACCTGGTGGAAGAAGCCGAGCCGGGCGCGCTACGACTCCGTAGCCCTTCCCTGGCCGACGATGATCTACGAACTCAACCAGCCAGGCCAGTCACAGATACGGACTCCGTCCCGCTACCTGATCGGCGATGACTGCCCGTCCTTCTTCTCCTACGAACGGGCGTTCCGCGCCTTCTTCTACGGCGACTTCGCGGGATCGCCTGGGCAGAACGTGCCGTCCCATACCGCCGTGATACGGCTCGTCAACACGGCAGCCTGGCTGGAGCGAGTAGTCATCACACCGACCCACATGGACGTTCACGTTGGGGGCAGCGACGTCCCGGGCGCCCGCGTCGAACTGAACGCCATGACCTACCGCGCCGACGCGCGAGTCGGCGACGCCGACTGCGTCCGCCTGCCTCTCCCGGAAGGGCTACCCGATGGCTCCTGGTTGTTTTTGTCTCGCGAAAAGCAATGGCTGGACTACCGCGCAATCGGCGAATATGGCCAGGCTGACCTCGAACGGGCAGGCGTAGAAATCGAGCTGCCTGACGACCCAGAAACCGAGATCCAGCTTCTTCTGTCGCAGGGTGAGGGCCAGCAGGTCGAGTTCAAGCGCCAGCTTCCTGACAGGTCAGTCGATTCGAAGCGGACGGTATTCAAGACGGTTGCGGCCTTCGCGAACGGGTCCGGCGGGAGCGTCGTGTTCGGCGTCGAGAAAGACGAGGCCACCATCCGTGGCCTCGAAAGCATCGACGTGCTGCACGAGCGCGACCGACTGATCCAGCTCACACGTTCGGTCGTCACACCACCGCCCGAGGTCGAGACCCGCCAGTACAACGTAGACGGCAAGACGATCCTGGTTCTGTCGGTCGGGTCCGGCACGGATGCGCCCTACGGGATCACCCCAGGCAGCAAGGACAGGCCGGTCGAGTTCTACGTCCGCCGGGGCGCCACGACCTTTCCCGCCAAGCCGGAGGAGATCCGAAACTCGGTGCTTGCGAGAGCCCGCCAGGTGCCGTCCCGGCCAACGTGGCTGGCTGGCTAACCTTGCCGACCACGCACAGAGCACAGTCCGAGTGCGTCTCCCGCAGGTGGCCGACTCAGCTCGGACACGGCACTGATGCGACGAGGCAAGTGCTGAAACTTGGCACACCGGTGGGCGACGCCAGGAACTCGCCAGCGTCACGGCACCAACGGCAGCGTGGCCGGCCGCAGAGTAGTCGTGATCATGCAGATATGGCACGCAACGGGCTAGGCTACTCGGCAGGCGGCAGCGCGAGACAGTGGCGCAGCGGCCTGCCCGGCAACTTGTCGGGCTCGGGTTCTGGTGTGGGCGCGTCATCCCAGCGGGAGGGAGCGGGACGGGATGGAGGCTGATCTCAGCAACCCGATCATCAACTCCCCCTACGATCCGCCTCAAGCGTACTTCGAGATCGGCCCGAACGGCCCGACCGGCACGCTCCTGCCGGGGCGCCGGCCAAGTGAGTCCTTCATCCCGTTGCCGGTGCGCAAGAAGGGCCAGCATGCCGCCCAGGAGGCGTTCGACTTCGATGTGACTGGTGAGCGGCGTGAGCAGAACTCGCTGATCAACGACATCCGCCGCGAGGTCGAACGGTGGCGTGCAAGCAACTGGAATGGCGTCACGCCGTACACCAGGAAGCTGCTGGCCCACTGGGCCGCCGGGCCTCCGGATCGGGACGAGCCGGTGCTGTTCTGCCAGCGGGAGGCGGCCGAGACCGCGATCTTCCTGGCCGAGATCGCCGGCCGCCACGGCACCGTCGACTACCGGCGACGCCTGGAACCGGAGAACCAGCTGCACAACGACGGGCTGCCACGGGTGGCGCTCAAGATGGCCACCGGCACGGGCAAGACGGTCGTGATGGCCATGCTGATCGCCTGGCAGACCATCAACAAGGTTATGGCCCCGAACGACGCCCGGTTCGCCAAGCGGTTCCTGGTGGTCACGCCGGGCATTACGATCCGGGACCGGCTCGGCGTGCTGCACCCGGAGCGGGACGACAGCTACTACCGCGAGCGCGACCTGGTTCCCGCCGGCCTGTGGGACGCGCTGCTCCAGGCGCAGGTGGAGATCGTCAACTATCACGCGTTCCTGCCCAGGGACGCCAAGGAGATCCAGGGGGTGGCGGCCAACACCCGCAAGCTGCTGCGCGCGGGCAGGCCGCAAGATCAGGACGCGTTCCGGGAGACCCCGGACATGGTCGCGGACCGGATCATGCGTGAGTTCGGCACCGGCAAGGGCGAGATCGTCGTGTTCAACGACGAGGCCCACCACTGCTACCAGTCCAAGCTGCTCGAAGCCGGCGATGACGCGGACCGCGAGGACGAGGAGCGCAACCGGGAGGCCCGGGTCTGGTTCCGCGGGCTGTGCGACCTGCGCCGCCGGGGCCGCATCAAGGCCGTCTACGACCTGTCCGCCACGCCCTACTACCTGAAGGGCTCCGGATATAACGAGGGCTTCATCTTCCCCTGGGTGGTCAGCGACTTCTCGCTGATGGACGCCATCGAGTCCGGGATCGTGAAGATCCCGCGCATCCCCGTCGACGATGATGCCAAGGGCAAGGAACTGGTGTACCTGCGGCTGTGGGACTACATCCAGCCGCCGCTGCCCAAGCGCCGCGCACTCAAACCGCGTGATGTGGATGCCGGGCCGCAGGGCTGGGTGATGCCCGAGACGCTCGAAGGGGCGCTCCGCAGCCTGTACCGCAGCTACGAACAGAACTACGCCAGGTACGAGGCGAGGCTGGAGGCGCTGGGCGAGCCCCCGCCGGTGCTGATCGTGGTGTGCCCGAACACGATTGTCTCCAAGCTGGTCTTCGACTGGATCGCCGGCCGGGACGCCGAGATGCCGGACGGCGGCAGCCGCCTCGTGCCCGGCAACCTGCCGCTGCTGAGCAACGTGCAGGACGGCGCATGGACGACGCGGCAGCGCACGATCCTCGTCGACTCCGAGCAGCTCGAATCCGGTGAACCGCTGGGGGCTGACTTCAGGAAGGCGGCGGCTCGGGAGATCGAGGCGTTCAAGCTGTCCTACCGGCTGCGTAACCCGGGCGCCGACGTGGACAAGCTCACCGACGCGGACCTGCTCCGGGAGGCGATGAACACCATCGGGAAGAAGGGCAAGCTCGGAGAGCACATCCGCTGCGTGGTGTCGGTCGCCATGCTCACCGAAGGGTGGGACGCCAACACCGTCACCCACATCCTGGGAGTCCGCCCGTTCCGCAGCCAGTTGCTGTGCGAGCAGGTCGTCGGCCGGGGGCTGCGGCGGCGGAATTACGCCGTGAACCCCGGCACCGGCCGGTTCGAGCCCGAGTACGCGGAAGTCTACGGGGTGCCGTTCGCGTTCATCCCCGGTGACCGGCAGATCCCCAAGCCACGCGACCCGAGGCCCGCGGTGGAGGTCCTGGCGCTGCCCGGACGCTGGGACCTGGCCATCCAGTTCCCCAAGCTGGACGGCTACCGGGTCGAAATACCAGACGAAACGCTGCACGCCGACTTCGACGAAGAATCCCGCCTGCACCTCGACCAGGCGACCGTCGCACTCTGGGTCCTGAATCGGGGACCGATCGGCGAAGCAGCGGACGTCGACCTTGAAGACATTCGCAACGCCCGCCCGCAGCGCATCGCGTTCGCCATCGCCAAGATGCTCATCGAGCGTGAGGAGTTCTTCGCCGCTCTCGGCGGCGCCCAGCGGCCCTGGCTGTTCCCTCAGCTCGTCGCCATCACGCGCAGATGGCTCGACGAGTGCGTCACCACGGACCCGGGAGTCGCCAAGGGCAACCTGCTGCTCACCCAGGCCGGGGCACGAGCCGCCGAGAAGGTCTTCTCCTCGATCATCCGCTACCCCGACAGCAGGCAGCCGGTGCTGAAGTCGCCTTTGGCCGGATCGTAGAGGTCAATTCTGCGCACAGCGCGCTGCGGGACATCTCCATGCGGCGGTAGACAGCTGCCAGTGTTGCCGGGACCTGCCGTGCCTCGAGCCGTGCCCGTCGGTGGCGCATATCACCACGTCCGCATCTGCGAGGCATAGCGGATCCACATCGATGACCGATTCGGCCAAGCTATGAACAGCCAGGCCAGGGTTAACCGCCTGCACCGCCGCAGCGAGCATGTCTACCTTGCCGCGACCGACATCCGCCGGAGTGCTACCAAGGAGCCGGGACAGGTTGGACCTTTCCACGACGTCGAAATCGACGAGGGTGAGGCGGCCTACGCCTAGGTGCGCAAGCTGAACCGCGACCTGCGTGCCGGTGCCGCCTGCGCCTACCACAGCGGCATGTGCCGTCGTCAGCCGGTTCTGGCCGAGATTGCCCCAGGCCAGGACCTGGCGCGCGACTGCATCTGACACGGCGATCCCAGCGGGCTCGGGCAGTATCACGATCTGATCGCCCACTATCTTCACGCGATCAACCTCAGTGGCGTCTCCGTCTTGCCAGATGCGGGCGCTGAATGAATCCGGGCCGAGCACCAGTGCACCCACAGGCCGGGGGGTCAGCCGTCCAGCCATGGCCCGCCTGCACAGGTCGGCCTCGGTCTCCAGATCCATCGGAGACCGACCTGGCCGGGCCACGGATGAGAGTGACACAACACAACCGTGCCGGCCTGCGCACGCGCTTCCTTCGCCACGCGCGCCAACGTGACGGGCGAGATGCTGAGATGCAGCGTCGGCTTTCAATGGGATCACACGCCGCGTAGTGAGGGCTGTGCCGTCCTGGAGGTTCAGCGGGCCGCAGACGAGCACTGCTGCGTGCTCGGACCTGTCAGCCAACAGATGCTCGCGCAGCTGGGCCTATTGGCGGTCGGTAATACGCAGGTCAGCGGACATCAGCGAACCTCGACTCGACGAAACGGAGGTATGTCAGTAGATCGTCGCGGCCGGGCCGCCACGTGACCTGCAGGTGCCAGGAGAACCACAGCAGTGGCTGCGCGTCTAGCTGCTGTATTCCGGTGTTGGTGGGCATCGCGCCGCCGGATATGCGCAGATCGGCATCGGCATAGAAGCAGTCAGGCTAGGCGGCAGGGTATGCAGGGCTCAGAACCCATCGCACGCATGTGTGCTGACGAGCCCATCCTGGCGGCAGCCCTACTCCTGGCACAACGACAACGGCGGTCCCGTCCGCACGATAGAGCAACTGCGCTCCCGGACGGGCCGCCTGCAATCGCGCCACTTCAGTCTCTGTGACCACCGCTCAGCCCAGGTTCCTTGGGGGCACGTCGTAGAAGCGCATGCCGGACTTGAGCTCGATCGGCTCGTCACGTCCGATCGGACGGTCCTCGCCTGGACCGGATACCTCGAGGAAGATCTGGTCGCCCTCAGGTATGCCGCCGAGCGCCGCAATCTGCGCTCCGGTCATGATCCGCTCGGTGACCTTGTAATTGATGTCGTTTATGAAGATGTTGATCGTTGGGGCATGCGCGTCATCCAGCTCAACTGCTGGCGTATGGGTACTCATGTGGCCTCCTCGCTGGCTTCACCGTGATCCGCGTTCGTGTGACAGGAAGCTGAGCCTGTCCTCCGGGCCGTGCCTGGACTGCTTGCTGTCCGTTGCCCCAGATGGTGCCGCAACCCGATGGGGTGGTCTTCCGGCTGCGGCTGTCGGGTCTGCGCGGTCCGGACGTGGCTAAGCGATGGCGAGGGCTGGGGAGCAGACCATATCGAGCGGCAAGCCGCCAGCCTGTGCGATGCAATCAGGCCGGTGGGTGTACACGGACTGAAGATCTTCCGATCACGCCTTGCGGAGGTAGGCACGAGATCGGATGCTGCACTGGTGATGCCGGCGATCGGGCAACGGCCGTCAGTGGCAGCAGCGGGCCGCGGGTGGTGCGCGGGGATCTACCGGCCGATCTCCTCAGGGCGTATAGCAGGGCCCCGCTGGTCGCGTGGGATGTAGAGACGTCCGGACTGGACTGGCGGCAGTCGAGGATCGGCACGTGCCAGCTGTTTGCCGAGGGAGTTGGCGCCACGGTAGTCAGCGTTGAGGCGGGTGCGGCTCTAAGGCGGCTCGTTGCCCTCCTGGAGGATGCGGCAGTGGCTAAGGGCTCGCGACAAAATAACGTAGGGCTTGTTAGGGCGTGTCGGGCGGCCGCACGGTGTAGTTCCATTCGCCGTGGAAGTCGTGGCGGGTGATGGGCAGGGCGTCGATGTCCTTGGGGCTGTA